>CALCCX010000230.1 GCA_937900165.1 uncultured Acidimicrobiia bacterium
CGCGCCGTGGTCTCCACATCGACCAGAGTGCCATCCAGCCGACGGCGCGCGGATTCGAAGACGGGCGGACGGTAACCGCGCTCACGAATCGCCGCCGCCAAAATCACGGCTCTTTTCCGCCTCTCCGGCGGCAGCAGATCCAGCCATTTCCTTTTCGTCAAGGACGCCACCGAATCGGCACGATAGAACTCAACCGCCGCACTATTCGCGAACACGATCTTGCCCGTCTCGTCATGCACGATCAGCGTGTCGGCTTGCATCTCGACCAGTTGGCGGTAACGCTCCTCGCTATCGATGAGCGCCCGTTCGGTCTTCTTCCTGGCCGTAACGTCTCTGCTGACGCTAAGATAACCAATGGCTTGTCCTTCATCGTCACGTAAGGGCCCGATCGTAACTTCACAAACCCGCTCCGACCCGTCCGGCCGGCGGATTTGGACTTCCCCGGACCAATGGCCATAGTCACGCAATGCCGACGCGATTTCCACTTCTTGTATCGGCTGTATTCTCGGACTGTGTAGTTGGTGGGCGGGTTGGCCAATCAGCGCCCGTTTCTCAACGCCGAACAGTTGTTCGGCCGACGCGCTGCAGTCAGTTACGATCCGCTCGTTATTTAAGACCAAAACGGCATCGGTGATCTCATTGAAGATCTGCGCCTGCCGCCGCCGCATGGTCTCCGCGCGCCACCGGTCTGTGACATCGGACACCACGATCAGGCTGCCGCCATACTCGTCCGAGTGTGGCGATAGCCGATGCCCCGATATGGACAAGCGCAGACGCATGCCGTTGGGGTGCCGATGCATCACCTCGCACGGAACAATCTCTCCTGGCTCCCCGGTCCGACGAGCGGTGGCCAGCAGTGCTTTTCCGGCCTCGTCGCCGAGCAGCACTAGACGCGCCGGCAAGGTGAACTGAACGGAATGCCCACCGAACGCCGCAGGTCCCGCATCCGCGAAGTCCTCGAACGTCGCCAGAACGATCTCGCCGTCGTCGTCGAGACCGACCACCTCGCTGACCGCCGTGATCCTCCGCGAGCCGTCCGAGAAGCGGGACTGGCCGATTTCGTCGGAACTCCGGATGATTTCGCCGGTGCCATCTCTCGCTGGGTGAAAGTGGGAGCGAGCGCGTGACCACCCTTCGGCAGGTTGACGTCGACGATATTCGAGCTGTAATGCGACGCACCGAGGGCCTGGAGCTGGCCGGCATCAAGAACGACCAACTGAGGCGCAGGGTGGAGACATTTTTACGCCGGCATGGGTTTGCGGCCAAGGAGCTACTTGCCACCCTGCGACTCGATGCCGGAGTGCGGGAAGAATTCACGGACGCGCTGACGATCAATGTCACTTCGGTGTACCGCAATCCGAAGATGTGGGACTCGCTCGCCTCGAAACATATGCCTGCCCTTGGGTCACCGGTCAAGGTATGGAGTGCCGGATGTTCGATCGGCGCCGAGCCGTACGGCTTGGCGATAGCGGCCCGTCGAGCGAACGTCGACATTCGCATCATCGCCACCGACATCGACAAGCGGGCGCTCGCCAGAGCCAAGGTCGGACACTTCGGGGAGGCGGAGATCAAGGACACCCCTGCCGATGTGGTCGAGGAGCATTTCTCGGTGGACGGGGCTGAGTGGATCGTCGATCCCTCGCTGCGTAGTGGCATCGTTTGGCGTCAGCAGAACCTGCTGCACGACCCGGTGCCTCGCGAGGCGCCGTTCGATCTGATCCTCTGTCGGAACGTGGTGATCTACTTCGAAGACGAGGCCAAACGCAATTTGCATCGGCGGTTTGCCGAATCGCTGCGCCCTGGCGGGATCTTGTTCGTCGGTGGAGCCGAGAGGGTCTTCCGGCCCTGGGAGTTCGGTTTGGAGCTGATCGAGTCTGCGATGTATCGATTCGACCCCGAGCTAGTCGAGGCCTGATTTCTTGCTCTTGGCCTGGATCCACCGACTTAGGGAAGCGAGTCGCCCGGCGGACCCTGCGCCCAGTGAGGCTCAGGGTTGGCTCGGCTCTCACCTTGTGTGATTCCGGCCAAGCATGAGAACCCGTGCTGTAACTGGCGAGGCGGGCGAGGAGCCGATCCGTGCGGTAGATCTGGGCTTAGAGCGGGTTAGCGATTGGTCCACCGACGACGCAGCGGAGGTATTGAGCGTCGATGGCAGAGATGGCCGTTTCGTCGAGTCCGTCGGCGATGAGGCCTTGCCGCAGTGCGATGCGCCCCTCGGCGGCCGAACCTCCGTTCGCAAGGCAGGCATACGCCTTGGCAATGTGGTCTGGTGCCGCTGAAGTCTCGACCACCCTCAAGGTGGTCTCGGAGGCGAGCGACTGGAGCCGATTCAGCACGGTCCGTAGCGTCACGATCATGTCGCCGAAATCCGTCGGTGCGGAGTTTGTTTCCATCGCTACCACCGTAGGCGACCTTGGTTGCGCGCGGAGTGTCATTGGCGTTGTTTCGTGGTGACTAGCGCGTCATGACTGTCTACTGGTTTGCCGCTTAAGACCAACGCCATACAGCCGAGAGGACTAGTGCATGTCGATGCGCGCCCGAAGATAGGGTGACCATCGAACAGGACCCAAGGGGGAATTGATGAAGATCCTCGTCGTTGACGACAGCAAGGCAATGCGCATGATCGTCAAGCGCACGCTGCGGCAAGCAGGATTCGATGGTTTCGACGTCGTTGAGGCCGAATCTGCCTCGCAGGCACTTGACATCATCGCCAGCGACTCGATCGACCTGGTACTCACCGACTGGAACATGCCTGATATGACCGGCATCGAGATGCTCGAACATCTCAACGCCGAGGGCGTCGAGATCCGGGCCGGCATGATCACATCGCGCGGAAGCGCCGACATGCGAGCGAGAGCGCAGGAGGCCGGGGCGCTGTTCTTCTTGACCAAGCCCTTCACCGCCGAGCTGTTCCGCGGGGCCCTCGAGCCTGTTCTGGCGTGAGCGACCTTCCGCTCGATCTGGGTGACTGGGTGGATGCCGCAAGTGATGCGCTTGTCGAGTCCGCCGAGGCTCTCTTGGGGATGGAGACGAAGCTCGCGGCGTCGAGCACGACATACCCGACTTTGGGTGCCGACCGCTGGGGTGTCTTGCTTCCTTTCTCCGCAGAGGGGTACTCGCTGCATGTCGGACTGATTTCTACGACGGCCGGGTGCAAGGCCCTCACGGACGCGATGCTCGGTCCCGACGATTGGAGCGAGGATGAGGTCGCCGACGCGGTCGGAGAGGTCGTCAACGTCATGGCCGGAATGATGCACGGGGACCTGCTCCACCGTGACGAGACCATCGATTTTGGGTTGCCGGTCGTGATGCAGGCCCACCTCTTCGACGGCCACTCGTCCGAGTCGACCGTCTTGGCTGCCGGTATCGGCGGCATCGAGTTTGACCTCATCCTGATGATGACCGCCCTCCAACCAGGAAAGGTGTGCTGATGGCCAGAGTGCCTCAACCACAAGAAGTTTCCAACCTGCTGACCCAGTTGGTCGGCCGTCAGGTCGACGCGGGGAGTGGTGGCCCGCTCGGTACCGAGGTCCCGGGAATCGCGGCCACCTACGTCGCCGACGACGGTGCAGTGCGAGCGGTGTTTGTAGTCGACGTTGCTGCCGCCGCGAGTTTGGGTGCCGCCCTCACGATGGTTCCAAGTGGCCAGGTCGATGAAGCGGTCGCAAGGGGTGGGCTCAACGGCAGCCTGATGGAGAACTTCAAGGAAGTGTGCAACGTGATGGCGTCACTGGTGAGCGAGGCTCATGGCGAATCGTTTTGCCTCGGCGGCGTGCATTTGCTGCCTGGCGAAGCGGACCCGATCGAGTCCATCCTCGGCGGTGACAACCGGCTCGACCTGAGCCTCGACGTAACCGGCTATCCCACGGGTGTCGCGAGCTTCATAGCCGCGTAACCGGCAGCTACAGCTACAGACGATCGTGCTGGTGTAGGTAGGCGCGCGATTTCTGTCTTGCGACGACGGGGCCAACAATATCTGTCCGCCCGGGTGGCACCCACCAGCAAGGCATCCTCGAGAGGGCGTTTTGGGAAGGATCCTTAGGTGTCGAGGGCGGCGTCCGACAGGACCAGATGGTGGTCTCCCGGATTTGGGAGCCGGGGGATTATGCACGCAACAGGAGGGTTCCGCCAATGAAATCGGTATCGAAGTTCATCGTCAGTTGGATCGACCGGGCCAATCTGAAGACCAAGCTCTTGGTCCTGTCGCTCATTCCGTTGCTCGGACTTGTCGTCTTCGGCGGACTGTTTGCCCTCGAGCGCCGCGCCGAGGCCAGTGGGGACCGCTCGGCCCAGGAAACTGTCGGCTTGGCGACGGTGATCGGGGCGTTCATCCAGGAGACACAGAAGGAGCGGGGCATGTCGGCAGTGTTCCTTTCGTCAAACGGCGAGGTTTTTGAGTCCGAGCTAGCGACCCAGCGCGGCGCGACCGACGCGGAATTCGCGGAGCTTGAGGCCTTCGTTGCCGAGAAGGCAGCGATCTTGCCGGAAGACGTCGCCGAGCATGTTGACGCTGCCGCAGCGGCGCATGGGCAGGTGAACACGACTCCGGACGTCGTTGACTCTCAAGCGCTGAGCCTTCTCGAGACACTCGATTCTTATTGCCCGGTTAACTCCTTCTTCATCGACACGACGTCTAGCGTGGCCTACACTGTGCTTCTACCTT
>CALCCX010000231.1 GCA_937900165.1 uncultured Acidimicrobiia bacterium
AGTGAGAAGTGATAAAGAAGAAAAAAGAAGAAAGAAAGAGAGAGAAAGAAAGAGAAAAAAGAAGAGAAGAAGAAAAAAAAAAAGAAAAGTTTTTATTTTTCAAGCAGAAGACGGCATACGAGATATATCAGTGTGACTGGAGTTCAGACGTGTGCTCTTCCGATCTCCGAGCCGAGCATGTTGAAGTCCCACGACAGCGGGGAGTTGGCGTTGGCCAACGACAGGAGGACCGTGTTTTCCTCCAGGTAGTCGGCCCCGAAAAGGATGCGGCACATGTCGACGGTATCCTGCGCCCTATCCGGGTGGGTGACCGACCCCATGAACGGCTTATCACTGTATTTGATGTGGCTGTACACCATGTCGAAATGCCGCTTGTTCACCGGGAGGTCTACCGGCTCACACAACGTGCCACCGTTGTGGTGGATCGATGGGGTCATGTAGGCGAGCTTGGCGAAGTTGCGAAAATCCTCGATGGTCGCGTATCGACGTCCCAGCGCGGTGTCGTACACGAACGGCGATCCGTAGGCCGGGGCAAACACCGTGTGAGGGTCACCGATCACAACGCTGTGGTCCGGGTTGCGAGCGTGCTGGGTGAACACCTCGGGAGCGACGCCGCTCACCAGCTCGCGGCACAAACCTGGCGGAAACCGGACTCGGGTGCCGTCCACTTCCGCCCCTGCGCCACGGAACACCTCGACCGCCTTGGGGTAATCGACGATCTCGATCCCAACCTTCTCGAGGATCGTGTCTGCGTTGTGCTCGATGATCTCCAAACCTTCATCGCACATCACTTCGACGGGCTTCAGCCGGCGGGTCAGGAAAGGCTGTTGCTCAATGTGGCCGCTGACCCTCATGGCCTGGCGAGCAGCCCGGCCCCCACCACGACGGCGTCGCACGTCGCTCACTGTCCCTCCTTGTTGGAGGCGCGCGAATCAGGCAACACTTCGGCGGTCCGCCATGAGCCGCGTGGCGGTCTCGGCCGCGGTGGCCGCATCCCGGCAATAGGCGTCGGCGCCTACCGCCTCGCCGAACTCCTCGTTGAGTGGGGCTCCGCCAACCATGACGATGTAGTCGTCACGGATGCCCTTGTCCACCATGGTGTCGATGACCACCTTCATGTAGGGCATGGTGGTGGTCAGTAGAGCCGACATGCCGAGAATGTCCGGCCGGTGCTCATCGAGGGCGGCCAGGTATTCCTCGACACTTGTGTTGATGCCGAGGTCGATGACCTCAAAACCGGCCCCTTCGAACATCATACCAACCAGGTTCTTCCCGATATCGTGGATGTCACCTTTAACGGTCCCGATGACGATCTTGCCGGTCTGGACCTCGCCGGTCTCTGCCAGCAATGGGCGGAGGATGGCCATACCCGCCTTCATGGCGTTGGCTGCAAGCAACACCTCTGGCACGAACAGAATCCCGTCGCGAAAGTCGATGCCGACGATCCGCATCCCCTCAACGAGCGCCTCCTCCAGGACCTTGGAGGCCGACCAGTCGCGGGACAGCAGGATATTGGTTCCCTCGGTGATCTCGTCGGCCAGTCCGTCGTAGAGATCGTCATGCATCTGCTCGACGAGTTCCTCGTCGGAGAGCGCAGAAAGATCGAGTTCTTCTTCCATCGATCATCCTCCAACCGTGTACCACAATGCGGGATTGTGCTGTATCACGGTACGATATCCGCAAACGCTCATACCGTCCAGCGCGGCAGGACAGTCAACGACGGTGGCGGTATGGTCCAGTCGGCAAAGGGCCGACCCGCTCTGCGGAGAAGGGGCCCCCACACAAGGAGGGAATGGGACAGTGAGCGATCTTCCAGGTGGCGCGAACGTGGTGGTGATCGGTGCCGGCATCGTCGGAAACGGTCTCGTCTGGCACCTGGCTGAACTGGGCTGGAAGGACATCGTCCAGATCGACAAGGGTCCGCTGCCCAATCCTGGTGGGTCCACCGGCCACGCCTCAAACTTCATCTTCCCGGTCGACCACAACAAAGAGATGGCCGCGCTCACCCTCGACAGCCAGGCGCAGTATGAGGAGATGGGGGTGCAGGTGACCCCTGGCGGTATCGAGGTGGCTCGCACGCCGGCCCGTCTGGAGGAGTTGGCTCGTCGGATGACATCGGCCAAGAGTTGGGGGATCGATTCGCGACTTGTCAGCCCGGCCGAGGTGAGCGAGCTCGTGCCGTTCCTGGACGACTCGGTGATCTTGGGTGGTTGGTATACGCCTTCGGTTTCGGTGGTCGACTCACTCCAGGCCGGCACCATCATGCGTGAGCGTGCGCAGGCCAAGGAGGCCCTCACGGTCGCGTCGAACACCGAGGTGCTGGACGTCGAGGTAGCGGCCGACCGGGTGGTGGCGGTCGTGACCGACAAGGGTCGGATCGAGACCGACCATGTGGTCGTCGCCTGCGGCGTGTGGAGCCCCCGCATCGCTCACATGGCAGGCGTCACCATCCCACTTGTTCCGGCAGTCCACCAGATGATCGACGTCGGGCCGCTGCCCGAACTCCAGGCCACGGGCAATGAGATCGGGTTCCCGATCGTGCGTGACATGGACACCTTCATGTACGAGCGGCAAACCGCCGGTTCCATGGAGGTGGGCTCATACGCCCATCGGCCCATCTTCCATCGCCCTGACGACATCCCTTCGCTGGATGAGTCACTGCTCTCGCCGACCGAACTGCCGCTGACTATGGACGACTTCGACCCCCAGCTCGCCGACGCCATCGAGCTCATGCCCTTCCTGGGCGAGGCCGAGATGAGATATGGCATCAACGGGTTGCTCTCGTTGACGCCTGACGCCATGCCGCTGCTGGGTGAGACGGAGGTGCGAGGGCTGTGGTCGGCGGCCGCGGTGTGGATCAAGGAGGGTCCGGGCATCGCCAAGATGATCGCCGAGTGGATGACAGACGGCTACCCGGAGATCGATCCTCACAGCAGCGACATCGCCCGCTTCTACCCGTACCAGCGCACTGACAAACACGTCCGGGATCGGTGCAGCGAACATTTCAACAAGACGTACGGAATTGTGCATCCCCGCGAACAGTGGGAGACGAGTCGTCTGGCCAGGGTCGGCCCGTTCTACCCACGAAGCGTGGAATTGGGAGCAGTGTTCTTCGAAGCGGGGGGATGGGAGCGCCCGCATTGGTACGAGGCGAACGCCCACCTCGTTGAGAAATACGGCGTGGAGGACCGCCCCCACGAGTGGGACGCCCGTTGGTGGTCACCCATCCAGAACGCCGAACACCTGGCGATGCGCGACGGCGTCGGGATGGTGGACGTGACGGCCTTCGCCATCTTCGACTTCACCGGCCCCGGCGTTGTCGACTACATCGACACGATGGCGGTCAACCAGTGTGACGTGGCGGTGGGCCGGGCCGTCTACACACCGCTGCTGACTCACGACGGCGGGTTCAAGAGCGACCTCACGATCATGCGGCTCGGCCGCCACCACTACCGGGTCGTGACCGGCGGGTTCGACGGGGGTCGCGACAGCCACTGGTTCAAGATCAACCTGCCAGACGACGGATCCGTGCACATGGAGGACAAGACATCGGCCATCACGACGGTCGGTGTATGGGGCCCCAACGCCCGAGACCTGGTATCGCGGGTCACAGAAGACGACATCGGCCACGAGGCATTCCCCTACGGCACGGTGAAGTTCGTCACCATCGGTGAGATCCCGGCGATGATGTTTCGCATCTCTTATGTCGGTGACCTGGGATGGGAGATCTACACCGATATGGAACACGGCCTCAAGCTGTGGGACACGCTCTGGGAGGCGGGCCAAGATCTTGGCGTCACCGCGGTCGGGGCCGGGGTATACGGGACCACCGGACGCCTCGAGAAAGGCTATCGTCTGATGGGTGCCGAGTTGGAGAGCGAGTACACCCCGGTAGAGGCCGGCCTCGCCCGCCCCAAGGTCAAGAGCGCCGACTTCATTGGCAAGGCGGCCTACCTCGCGGCCCGCGCCTCTGAACCGGAGGCCATCATGTGCACCCTAACCATGGAGGACCACACCTCTGCGGCCGGCATCAAGCGATTTCCAACTGGCGGCAATGAGCCGATCCTCACCCTGGACGGGGAGCGCATCGTCGACAGCCAGGGCCGGGTCAGCCGAGTCACCAGCGCCGGGGCGGGCCCGTCGGTCGGCAAATTCTTGCTGCTCGGCTATCTGCCACCAAGCCACGCCGTGGAGGGCACAGAGCTCCAAATCATGTATATGAACGAGTTGTACCCCGTGAAGGTCGCGGTGGCCGGCAGCACACCGCTGTTCGATCCGCAAGACTCTCGGATGAAGCAGTAGGCATGCGCATCCTTGTTTGCATCAAACGGGTGCCCGCCCCTGGCGCCAGGATCGTCGTCGAACCAGACGGGCAAACCATCGACACCGCCAACCTCGGGTTCACGATCAGCCCCCACGAGGAGTGCGCCGTCGAGGCGGCCGTGCAATTGGTGGAACAGCATGGCGGCAACGTGACGGTGATGACCCTGGGACCAGAGGGGGCGGAGGAACAGCTTCGCCATGCGGTGTCGGTCGGGGCCACAGACGCCATCCTCATCCCGGCGGGTGAGCGGGACTGGGACCCCCAAGCCACTGCCCGAGCTCTCACCGACGCCATCGGCGATGCCGAGTCCGACGGTGCTTTCGACCTGATCCTCTTCGGCAACGAGTCGGCCGATTCAGGCGGATACCAGGTTGGCGTCAGAGTCTCTCGGGCGCTGGGCCGGCCGATGGTCAACGGTATCAAGGGCATCGAGATCGGAAAGGGTGTGGTCACCCTCAGACGGGAGACCGACGGAGGATCAGAACTCTATGAGCTGCCGCTACCGGCGGTGGTCGGGGTCAAGGAGGGCATCACCCTGCCCCGCTACCCGACGCTGCGGGGTCGACTGGCGTCGAAAAAGGCAGACGTACGAACGTTCGAGGCCGGCGAGCAACCGGGTGGTCAGTCGATGGTGGCTCTGGCAAACCCGCCCGAACAGGTTAAGCAGACGGTGATGCTGACGGATGCGGCCGCCGCCGTCGACGTGATGGAAGAACTGGGGTTGCTGTGATCCTGGCCATCGTCGAGCACGACCGGGGCACCCTCAACGAGCTGACGCTCCAGGCCTTGGCCGTGGCTCGAGATCTCGGCGACGTCGAGGCGGTGATCCTCGGATCGGCCGGCGCCGGCCTGGCCGAGGAGCTGGGCGCCCACGGGGTCTCCAAGGTGCACGTCGCCGACCACGAACTGCTGGCCGACTACGGGCCGGACGCCTGGGCCGAGACGACACGGCAACTGGCCGACGCGATCGGGGCCGAGGTGGTGCTGGCGATCGGGTCAGATCGCGGCAATGAGGTCATGGCTCACATCGCTGCCCGCCTCGATGCGCCGATGGTGGCCAACGTGATTTCGGTCACGCCAGGCGAGGACTGGGGGGTCGTGCGGGTGCGCTGGGGCGGGAGTCTGCACGAGGAGGCCCTCGTCGTCGCGCCGCTCAAGCTCCTAACGGTGGCACCCCATGCCCTAGCGGCGAGCGAGGTAGGCGGGCCACAAGCCGAGGTCGTGCCCTTCATGCCATCGCTATCGGATGAGGGCGTGACCAGAGTCATCGACCGGGCCACGTTGGCGGAGGGGATCACCCTGGCCACTGCGCCGATCGTGGTGAGCGGCGGGCGCGGCGTCGGCTCGGCCGAGAATTTCTCGATCCTCGAGGAGCTGGCCGATCAGTTCGGGGGTGTGGTCGGATGCTCGCGGGTGGCCACCAACAACGGGTGGCGACCGCATTCCGATCAGGTCGGCCAGACCGGCACTCGGGTGGCACCGGATCTGTACATCGCCTGTGGGATCTCCGGGGCGATCCAGCACTGGGTGGGAATGATGGCATCGAAGAAGGTCATGGCAATCAACACGGACGCCGAAGCCCCGATGGTCACCAAGGCCGACTACGCCCTCGTCGGCAACCTCCACGAGATCGTGCCGGCCATCATCGAGGAGATCCGCAACCGCCGGGGATAGTCGATATTCGGCGGGTCAGCGGTCCTGCGGATGCTGGACGATGGCCTGATCGAGGCGGTGATAGTCACTGGCGTCTGCGGTGAAAAGGGCCTCCACAGTGGTGAGACCGGTAGGTGGGTCGAGCGTACCCGCGGCGATCGCCATCGTGCTCGGCCTGTCAGCCGCCCGCCAGAAGAGGGTGGAGCCACATTCACCACAGAATCCGTATTGCACCGTGTCGGTCGCGGCGTACCAGACCAGCGACTCCTCACGCACCGTTAGATCCGCAACATCCGCTGACGTGGCGGCCAGGAAGTGCCCGGTGTGCCTGCGGCACCTGATGCAATGACAGTTGACGACGTCTCGTAGCGCCCCCTGTACCTCGTAGGTGACGGCGCCGCACAGACACGATCCGCTGTATTCCATGCACCGCAGTGTGGCACGGTCTCTCGCGGATGCGAGGCTTCGAAGCCTAGATCCACCGCACGGATCGGCTCAGATTCTCTGACTCGCCCAGGCCTACGGCAGCCACGCCCTCCACGTGTCCTCGTTGTCACTCACCCACTGTGCAGCGACGTCGGCAGGATCGTCACCGTCGATCTCAACGGGTGGCAGCATCACGAGCTGATCCTCCGTGGTGATCGTGAACGCCTGCAGGAAGGCGAAGACGTCAGGTGCCTTTTCCTCCAACAATCCAGAAGCGGCCTTGAAGATGGGGTCTTCGGGGTAGTCGCAGTCGACGTTGCCGTCGCCGGCCGCGGCGCTGGCACCGCACCCCTCGGTGAATGGGGGCAACTCCACGTTCACCAGATCGTACTTGGCGACCGCCGCAGTCGGCGTCCACCAATATAGGAGGACCGGCTCGCCGGCGGCGACCCTCGCATCGACTTCGGCGACCGTCGCCGGTTCGGACCCGGAAAAGATCACCTCGAGCGGCAGTCCCAGGTTCGCGATGATCTGCTCGTCGTACTGTGAGTAGGACGGATCGGTGCCGAGGAACCGGCCCATCTCGCCGGTCTCGGCAGTGCCGAACAAGGCGGCAAGGTCAGGATCGGCGAAACCCTCCCACGTGGCCAGCGAAGGATTCTCATCGATAACGTAACGAGGCACGAACCACCCGATCTTGCCGACCGCCCCCAGGGCGCCCAGGTCCACCACCGAGCCCTCATCGAAATACGTGGTTTCCGCATCTGTCACACCAGACGGCCAGATCTCGAGGACCGCGTCGAGCGTCCCATCCGCCATTCCGGTGAACATGGCATCGTTCTCGTTGACCTCGGTGATCTCCACCGTATATCCGAGCTCGCTCTCGATGATGTTTTTCGCCACCTCGACATTCATTCGCGACGCCGTCCACGGGTTGACGATCAGGTTGATCGTCTGCGATTCGCCGGAGCCGCACGCGGCCGCTACCAGGACAAGTGCGGCTGCAGTCAATACGAGCTTCTTCATGGTTCTCCCTCCAGGACCGCACCAGCGCGCGGGGGCCCGAAGGGTTAAATTACCCCTCATGTCATCCGAAAGTCCACCCTGTCTAGAGATCAGGAATGTCTGGAAGGTGTTCGGTCAGAAACCCGACCGAGCCATGCAGATGGCAGAGGCAGGCCGCGCCCGGCCGGAAATCCTCGAGAGCACCGGGTGCACGATCGGGGTGCATGATGTCTCTTTCGACGTGAAGACGGGTGAGACGTTCGTTGTGATGGGTCTGTCGGGATCGGGGAAATCGACCCTCATCCGTTGTGTCTCCCGCCTCGCCGATGTGACGAGGGGCTCCGTCGCCCTCGACGGCGAAGATCTCACCCAGATGAGTGAGCAGGCCTTGCGGCAGGTGCGGCGCGAGAAGCTGTCGATGGTGTTCCAGCACTTCGGGCTGCTCCCGCACCGTCGGGTGATCGACAACGTCGCATACGGGCTCGAGGTGCAAGGGATCTCCAAACAGGACAGACACACTCGAGCGATGGAGGTGCTCGAGGTCGTCGGTCTCGAAGGGTGGGAGAACCACTACCCACAGCAGCTCTCCGGTGGTATGCAGCAGCGGGTCGGACTTGCCAGGGCATTGGCGGTCGATCCAGAGGTCCTCTTCTTCGACGAGCCATTCTCGGCGCTGGACCCTCTCATCCGGCGCGACATGCAGGAGGAGTTACTTCGATTGCAGGAGGAAATGCAACGCACTCTCGTGTTCATCACCCACGATTTTGCCGAGGCGATCAAGCTTGGCGACCGGATAGCGATCATGAAGGACGGCGGGTTCGATCAGGTGGGCACGGCCGCAGAGCTGATCGCGAATCCGGCTACCGATTATGTCAGTGAGTTCACCAAGGACATCCCCCGGGCGAAGGTGCTCACCGCAGGAGACGTCATGCGTCCGGTGGATGGAACCGACTCGCTGGGCAGCGTCTCGCGAGATGAGACGATTGAGTCGATCCTCCCCGCTTTGCTCGTCGACCCGGGCCCGCTGGCGGTCGTCGATGCCACAGGAAGCCAAGTAGGCCTGGTCGATCGGAAAGCGGTGGCCGAGGTCATCGGCATATGACGGCGAACGCCGCGCCGATCGTCCGCGGGGTATCCGGCGCCGCCCTGCGCCGCTTGCTGCCGTGGGTTGCGCTGGTCGGGGGGATCGTGCTGCTCCAGATTCTGTTCGGATCCGAAGCAACGTTTCCCGCATCGCTCGACACGTTCATCTCCGATCCGCTGGATGCGCTGGGTGCCTGGATAAGGACCAATCGCCGCTCACATCTGCTGTTCACCGGCTTCTTCACTCCGTTGACGAATGTCATAGACGGAGCCCTCACCGGACTCGAGGGCTTCCTGTTGTGGCTGCCGTGGTACGTCGTCGTGGCAGCCGTCATCCTGATCCCCGCCAGAGTGAAGATGTGGAAGCAGGGCTTGCTCGCCGGAGGAGTGCTGCTCTACACCGGGCTCATCGGACTGTGGGAAGCGACGATGGAGACCCTTGCCCTGATGTCCACCGCGGTGCTGATCGCCATCATCATCGGCTTGCCACTCGGGATATGGGCAGCATTGAAGCCAACCGTCGAGCGGGTCATCCGCCCCATCCTCGATGCGATGCAGACCGTGCCCGCGTTCGTCTATTTCCTTCCCCTGATCGGGTTCTTCGGCATCGGCGCGGTCAACGCGACAGTGGCCACGGTCATCTACGCGCTCGCTCCCGTGGTCAGGCTGACGACGCTGGGGGTCCGGCAGGTTCCCCAACAGGCGATCGAGGCATCCCGGGTGTTCGGATCGACCACCCGCCAGACCCTGGTCAAAGTGCAGATACCCATGGCGCTCCAGACAATCCTCACGGGTCTCACCCAGACGATCATGATGGCGCTGGGGATCGTGGTCCTAGCCGCCCTGATCGGTGCAGGAGGTCTGGGTGAGAATGTCTTCCAGAGTCTGTCGCAGCGTCGCACCGGCCGGGGGGTCGCCGCCGGTCTCGCCATCGTGGCGGTGGCGGTGGTGCTCGACCGAGTGTGGCGAAGCCTGGCCAACTTCGACCCCGCCCGGCGCACTCCTCGGCAGTGGCGGCTCATCGGTATCGCCGGATTGGTCGGGGCGACCGTAATCGGGCGGGCGATCGGCTCCGTCGAATTCCCGGAGGTGTGGAGCCTCAGCGCCTTCGATCCCATCGACAACATCGTCGTCTGGGCCCGAGACAACCTCTCGTGGATCACCCGGCCCGTCAACGATTTCATCGTCGCCGGAGTCGTTGTCCCGGTTCGCGACTTCCTCACCGACACGCTGGCGTGGCCGGCGTTGATCTTCGTGACCGGTTGGGCCGGCTGGCGGCTCAAGGGATGGGGCCTAGCCCTCTTCGGAGCGACAGCCGTCGCCGTCATCGGACTGATCGGCATGTGGGCGCTCTCGATCAACACCCTGGTTCAGGTCATCACCGCAACTCTGATCGCAGTGGCGATCTCCATCCCGGTAGGCATCTGGGCCGGACGCAAACCGCGGGTCGAGGCGGCCCTCGGCCCAATCCTCGACGCGCTCCAGACGATTCCCTCGCTGGTGTACATCATCCCGGTGGTGATCTTGTTCACGGTCGGCGTGGTTCCCGGGATCATCGCTTCGGTTTTGTACGCGATCGTGCCGGGCATCCGCATCACGGCGCTGGGAATTCGCGGGGTCCCGACCGAGACGGTAGAGGCCTCGCGGACTTTTGGGGCGACTCCTCGCCAAACCATGCTCGGTGTACGGATCCCGCTGGCCGCCGCCACAATCATGGCAGCGATCAATCAGGTGATCATGATGGTGCTGGCGATGGTCATCATCGCCGGCTTCGTGGGCGGCGGCGCCCTCGGGTTCGAGACAATCCGGGCGTTGACCCGCAGCCTCTTCGGGCTCGGGGCCGAGGTTGGTTTGTCGCTCGTGCTGATGGCCATGGTCCTCGACCGTTTCACCCAGGCGTGGGGCGAGCGACTTCAGCCACCCGCGGGACACTGAGCAGTGGTGCACGAGGACCGCTACGACTTCGTCATCAT
>CALCCX010000232.1 GCA_937900165.1 uncultured Acidimicrobiia bacterium
ACTGGAGTTCAGACGTGTGCTCTTCCGATCTGATCGCTGAGATTCACTACTTCGGGTCACCCAGTCGGAACTACCACTGGGTGTTCGAAGGAGATATCGAAGCGTGTTTCGATGAGATCGACCACACCGCCCTGATGGGTCGTGTGCGACACCGCATCGGAGACAAACGTGCCCTGAGTCTGATCAAGGCGTTCCTCAAAGCTGGTGTTCTCGCAGAGGACGGCAGCCGACGAGTGACGATCACCGGCACACCCCAAGGCGGGATCCTTTCACCGCTGTTGGCCAACATTGCTCTGTCCATCCTCGATGAGCACTTCGCCCAGAAGTGGGAAGCGCTCGGACCGGAATGGACACGCACAAAGCGTCGTCGTGCCGGGGAACCGGTCATGAGGCTCATCCGCTATGCGGACGACTTCGTGGTCATGGTCCACGGGACCCGCGGCGACGCTGAGGCGCTTCGCGATGAGGTCGCAGCAGTGCTTGCTCCGATGGGTCTGCGCCTATCGGCAGACAAGACGAGG
This sequence comes from uncultured Acidimicrobiia bacterium, assembly GCA_937900165.1. Lineage (GTDB taxonomy): Bacteria > Actinomycetota > Acidimicrobiia > Spongiisociales > Spongiisociaceae > SZUA-232. Next base: position 522 of record CALCCX010000232.1, read on the forward strand.
GTCTGCCACATCGATGAGGGATTCGACTTTCTGGGTTGGCGTATCCAACGCCGCAACTGGAGAGGCCGACAAGGCAAGAAAGCCGTCTACACCTATCCGTCGAAGAAGGCGCTCGCCTCCATCATCGGGCAGATCAGACGGTTGACCCGCCGGGCACGGCATCGAACGCTTGCAGACCTGTTGCGCCGGTTGAATCCGGTGCTGCGAGGCTGGTGCAACTACTTTCGTCACGGCGTGTCGTCGCAGACCTTCAGCTATGTTGACCATTTCGCCTTCTGGCGGGTCGTCACCTGGTTGAAGAAACGACACGTCGGGTTGAACATGCACACCCTGGTTCGCCGCTACCTCCCAGGTTGGAGGATCCACGACAGTGGCATCGAGATGTTCCGCCCCAACACGGTCGCCATCGAGCGTTACCGATACCGGGGCAACAAGATCCCGACACCATGGACAAGCCAGACACCACGACCAGCCGCACCAGCGGCATGACCACATGGAGAGCCGGATGCGGTGAAAGTCGCTCGTCCGGTTCGGAGGACGGGCCGGAGAAACCCACCCGTCGAAAGACAGGAAGGGCGCTCCGGTCCGACCCCTACACCTACGTCAAGACACATGTCGGGTTTGTGTATGTGGCATTCATAACCGACGTGTACAGCCGACGCATTGTGGGATGGCGGGTATCGCGGTCGCTTGAGACAGACCTAGCACCTGACGCACTTGAGCAAGAAATCTGGGACCGGCTCGATGGCGAAGCCAACGCTTTGGTGCATCACTCAGATAGGGGGCCGCAAGGCGGATTCAACTGGTCGTCGCAACACCTCGAGTGGGAGGCCTTGGGACGGGTACGAGGAGATGTCGACTCGCTGATCAAAGCAAATCGCTATTGGCCGGTCCGCCAGGCGAATCGCCGCAGGAAATCGTCGAGACTCAGTTGGCGAATGTTCCAATAGTTCTCGCTCGAGGTGGCGATGGCAACTAGGTACGCCGCCTCGTCGAGGTCCAGCCGCATCGACATGCACTGCATGCCCCACTGCGGCACGCTAATGTGCCATCGAGTGTTGCTCTCTTCCTCGCTCGGACCTGGCAGTCCTTTGGAAAGATCGACCAAACGTGGGTCTAACCTCAAACCGATACCCAAGGCCTTGAGCAAAGCTTCCTTGGCCGTCCAAAGCCTCAGAAACGCCTGCGGCTGATCCCGTTCATCTTTCTGATCCATCCAAGCGAGTTCCAGTGAAGACAACACCCGGCGGGCACCCAGGGTCACGCCAATGAGTTGCTCAACGTCGACACCGACGACGCCTCGACTCGCGGCCGCCATCACGACGTTGCCGCTGTGCGCAATACTGGCTGTTGCTGGATAGTTGCACAAAGGTTTGGAGAACCGATCCACGACGTTGAAGGCAACCGAGGACAGGTCGACGTCGAGGAGATCAGAAACCGCGGCCGCCGCGACAAGTCGGCCTACACCAGACCGAATTCGGTCGACCGAGCGTTCGAACGAGGCGATACGAATGCGCTCGCTTCTCGGTAGCTGTGCGAGCACTTGCTCTTCGGCACATCTATCCGCTGTCGGCAGAATTACTACGAAGACCGACGGAATCGCCAACAACTCCACTCCTCCTGCCAGGACGCGCGAGCCGCAAGGTGCCGATGCGGGATCAGATCGGAAGAGCACACGTCTGAACTCCAGTCACACTGATATATCTCGTATGCCGTCTTCTGCTTGAAAAAAAAAAAAAAACAACCACACACACTCTCATACTCAGAAATAGTGACAAA
>CALCCX010000233.1 GCA_937900165.1 uncultured Acidimicrobiia bacterium
AATTGGTTCAGTCCTGGTAATTCTAGCATGTACCAAACATGTTAGAGATTTTATTTGACAAAGAACAGGCATCAATTTATTTTTCATGTTTTTTTTTTTCAAGCAGAAGACGGCATACGAGATATATCAGTGTGACTGGAGTTCAGACGTGTGCTCTTCCGATCTCGATTGCCGCGGTGATCATACGGCGATTGATCTGCTGGCCGCGCCGACCCACCACGGAAATCTGAAGGGGTTCACTTCCGAGGGGAGGCACGACTTCCAGCAGTGTCGCAACGTCGCCGTTGTCGGTTTCTCCCTCGAGGAGTGGGTGCACATACCAGTCTGGCGAGCCGTCTCCGTCGTTGTCGGCCGGGTCCACGTAGGTCCAGTCCACACATCTGGAGTCCCAGGCGTTACCCGGTTGCACCGTGACGCCGGTTGTGGGAAGGCCCGTCGTATCACAGACTCGAGCCCTCTCGGACTCGTCTACTTTGTGCAGGTAGTACAAGGGATCGAGGGTCATCTTGGAGGCATAGCGCTCCAACATCGCCTCGGTACCCGCCAAGACTATGTCCTCGCGCTCCAAGAACTCAGCCTGTTCGAGCTGGCGAATACTCTGGGTCAGCAACAAGGTGACTACGGCACTGATCATGGTGATCGCCATCAATACTGTGATGAGGGCCAGTCCGCCGTCTTGCTGTGCGATGAGTCGGAGGCGTTCACGCATTCCGCAGCCTCACTTCTTCGTAGAGCTCAAAAGTGGAAAGGTACTCCCTGGCGTTGCTCGGGTTGATGGCCAGCGAGATGACCACCAGGTTGCCGTCACATGGTGACGAGCCCAAGTCGTCGCAGGCCGCTGACACCACCCTTTCGGGATTCCCGCTCGATCCCGGCTCCCATCTGATCATGTAGAACAGTGATTCTGCGACTTCTGTCTCGGTCCAAGCAGGGTTGCTGTCATTTACAGGCGGTTCGGCGATCACGTTTTCGAGGAGCATGTCGACCCGATCGGGAGTCGCGCCATAGTCCCAGTTTTCGAGTGCGGTGGGATTGGTGGGGTTATAGATGGAGAGTTGCAGGGAACACTGTCCACCGTTCGTACCGTTTGTGCAATCGACCAGCTCGTACACGTGTTTTTCGGGGGCGTCGTTGTCATCGCCGATTCGGTCGGAGTAGAAGACCAACGTGTCCCAGGACATTTCGCTGACCGGGTTGTTGCCCAATGCGGACAGGCTCGAGGTCGATTGACGAATTTGAATGAGCATGTCCCTGACGACGGGCCTGCTCTCCTCCTGAACCGCCGCCAGCGATTCTTGCACGCCCCAGTCCCTGAGCACGCCGGACATCAGCGAGCCGACGATCGCCATCACGAAGCCAATGATCAAAGTCGAGATCATCAACTCCGGCACCGAAATGCCGGAGTCGGATGCCACCGCGCTGCGAAGCCTGTTCAACACGGATTGAACCAGTCGTACTCGGCAGCAACATTGACGAAATCGACTTCCCAGGAGCCGGCAATATAACGATCCTTGACGAAGTTGACATCACCGTTGGCGCAATAGCCGGCCGTCGTCCACCACCCTGGCCAGGCTACGACGGTCGCTTGGCCGGCGGAGTTGAGTAGGACGGTCTCGAGATCAAGAGGCCCGGTGCCCCAGGTGCTGTATCCCACATAGTCGATATTGACGCTGTTGCCATCGAGGAACCTGATGCCCCCGGCCCCGCTCGGCCGATTGAGAGTCACGTCGATTGAGCCATCTCCCGAGATGAACAC
>CALCCX010000234.1 GCA_937900165.1 uncultured Acidimicrobiia bacterium
CACACGCCGCTCTTCCGCTCTCAGGCTGTCCTGCGTGCCGAGATCGTCTCCGATCTTGATGATATCGACGTTGTCGCCCAGCGCGTCGAGAAAATGGCTCATCAGCACCTTGCAGAGTTCCTCGATCCGCCAGAGCAGCGCCTCGGCGAAGTCCGGACGCATGGCGAGGTTCATCAGGAATGTGTCCATGCCCTGCATCGCGAACGCTCGTTCGAGTGGGAACAGCAGCCAGGGGGTTGCCATGATCGCATATTCGTTCTGATCCGCCAGCGTCGCTGCCTGTTCGCGCACGTGGGCGACCCGACTCGGATCATCCATATCCGGCCATGGATAGTCCTCGATCTCTTCAACAGTCGTGGCGTCCGCGAGCGGCTCAACCATCGGAAACCATTCACCGGGAGTGACCTCCTTCGCTCCGGAACCCCAGGAGTTGATGTAGTCGCTGCGTGGCTCCCGGTGGCGATTTCGCTCCAGGACCCAGTCCGGTTCCAGGTCGAGCACCCCGCGAACGTCTGTTCGCAACCTCAGCAATGTCTCCTCGTCAGGTGCTGCTGTACCGAGTTCAGGCCAGTCGTACAGGTACCGGTCCTCAGAGGTGATTCCCACCAGTTCCTTGAAGGCCCGATACGGCTTCATCTTGATCCCGGTGGCGTTGCTGACGCCCAGAACGATCGGGACGCGGTCTGGCTCCTCGTGATTGATGGCGGCCAGCACCCGCTCTCTCGATGTCATCTTCATGACCAGTTCCTCAGCTGGGGGTCAGAGCACTCGGTTGGTCGTCAAGCCAGAGTGATACCCATCCGGCGTTCAAAAATTTCGGCCTTGCGGATGAGGCGGGAGGGAATCTCCATGATCTTTTCCTGGAGTTCGGCCGCCTCGTTGGTCAGGCCGGTTATCTTTTCGATTCCCCAGTCCTTGAGCACCGGCTGGACGACCCGGTCGCTGTGGATGCGGAAGTTGTAGATTCCGACCTTGGCGATGTCGACGGCTCTGCGCACGAACCCTGGGATGCCAATCCCGGGCATTTCGAAGCTCGACAGCACATTGAAGATCGGCTTGAGGACAAGGGAAGGATTCTCTCTCAGCATTGCGGCAACGACGCCCTTGTAGAAGACGAAGTGGTGGTTCTCGTCGATGGCGATCCGTCTCATGATCTCGAAGGCGGTCTCGTCGTCCGAGATCTTGCCCGCGTTGCGGTGGCTGACCCTGGTTGCCAACTCCTGGGCCGAGGTATAGGCAAACACCTCGATCGGATTCGAATACGGCGTGGAGAATCCCGCCGCCATCGTCGCCATGCGATCTTCCTCCAGGGCCCGCGGATCGCAGTTGCGCGAAACCAGCAGGTGGCTGCGCAACGCAATCGAGTGCTGGGCCTCCTCAGCCGACCAACGATTGGTCCACCGCCCGTATACAGAGTCGGGCTCGAAGTGAGCGGCGATCTCGTGGTGGTAAGAAGGCAGGTTGTCCTCCGTCAGCAGGTTGAGCACGAGAGACGTCTGCACCTCAGGCGACACACTGGCATGTGACGGATCCCAAGGCTCGTCGATGTAGCTGCGACCTTTTTCCCATGGGACAAACTCGTGCGCGTACCAATCGGTTCGACGGTCGAGGTGATCGGCCATCAGCTTTTCAACCGTGGGCGAAACGGTCTCGAGAAGCTCGTATGACTCTTCGAATGCCACTTCAGTCCTATCTGCCGACTCCGCTCGTTGCCTAGTCAACACTCGAAGGGTCCGGTTCGCAACGTCATTCCTACAAGACGCCAGAAAACTCCAGCACTTCGTCAACGAGATCGGCCCTCGACAACTTCCCATCGTCTCGGTACCAACGCTCAACCGCATTGAGGATCGAAAGGAGGAAGATGGCTCCGATGGCCGGTTCTGTGTCCATCATGATCGAACCGTCCGCGGTTCCTTCTTCGAGGACCGTTCGAAACGCCGACTCATAACGATTGCGAGCGGAGAGGATTTCGCTTCGATGTTCGCTGTCGAGTGAACGCGCCTCATTGAGAAAAGTGCGCCCCTCGTCGCGGTGATCGAGTACCACATCCAGGTGGCCTGCAATCATCGACCTGAGTCGGTCTCTAGCCGTCCCGTCAACCTCGCCCGCCTGATCAATCGACCGCTGAAAGAGCTCGGCACCCCGTCCGACCACCTCCACCAGCAGGTCCTGCTTCGAACCGACGTGGGAGTAGAGCGAAGATCCGAGCAGCCCGAGTTCGCCTCCGAGGTCACGCATCGAGGTCCCCTCGTAGCCGCGAGTTGCGAACAGACGCCCGGCCGCGGCGACCACGTCTTCCTTAGTGTTGCGGCTCATCGCCGGTCGTAGTCCACGACCACCCGCTCAGACGTCGGATGGGCCTGGCAGGTGAGGATGTATCCTGCCTCGAGATCAGCGTCGACGAGCGCGTAGTTCTTGTCCATCGTGACCTCGCCCTCCACGAGCAACGCCTTGCAAGAGGCGCACATCCCGCCCTTGCAGGAATACGGCAACTCTGGCCTGACCCTCATCGCGGCATCGAGAATCGAGGTCTCTGGACGCATCCTCGTATCCGAGCGACGTCCGCTGAGGACCAGATCGAGGTCGACCGACCCCTCGTGGGCGTCCGGTTCGGGCGGAAGATCTGCCGGATCGATCGGACCGGCAAAAAACAACTCGTCATGGATCCGATCCGGATTGTGTCCTCGTCCTTCCAAGACGGTCCTGGCATCCAGGACCATGTCGTAGGGACCACACAAATACCAGTCGTCAATCGATTCGGTTTGGACCACCTTGTCGAAGAGATCTGTGAGTTTGTCCGCCACCAGGCGGCCGCTCAGCAGCTCTATGTCCATCGACTCTCGGGTGAGCACATGAACGAGTTGGAAGCGATCGGTGTAGAGGTTCTTCAGACCCTCGATTTCGTCGAGGAACATCACGGAGGTGGCGCTGCGGTTGCCGAGGATCAGCGTCCAGGTGACGGAGGGGTCTGCGACCAGAGACGAGGTGATGAGTGACAGCACCGGGGTTATCCCGCTGCCTACTGCTACGGCTCCGTAGCGAGGGCCGGTATCAACCGAGGTGACGAACTCGCCAACCGGAGGCATGACTTCGAGGGTGTCTCCGGGCGCGAGAACAGTGGTGGCAAACGTGGAGAAGGCCCCCCCGACCAGGCGTTTCACCCCGATCCGCAAGGTTCCTTCGTTGGCGTCCGCCGCGACGGAGTACGAACGCCGCACGTCATTGCCGTCGATCATGGCTTTCACTGTCACGTGTTGGCCTGCCTGGTATGAAAAGACTCGCTCGAGTTCGGTGGGCACGTCGAAGGTGACGGCGACGGCGTCGTCGGTGAGGTGTTCGACCTCACTCACCCGAAGGCGATGAAACTCGAGCGAGACGGAGGGCACTGGCGCGGCGATTCGAGATTCGACGATCATATGGCCTTGAACCAATCGAACGGTTCGAGGCACGCTTGGCACACCATCAGGGCCTTGCAGGCAGTCGACCCAAACGAACTCACGGTTCGTACATCATTCGATCGGCAGCGAGGACACAGGACCGCCTCTCGGCTACCAGGTGGCGCGACTCCGTATGCGTCAAGCTTCGCTTTAGCGGCTTCGCTCATCCAATCTGTCGTCCACGCAGGTGAATACACGGTCTTTACCTGGGCATCTTCGATTCCATTGGCCGCCAACGTGTCGATGATCTGCCCACAGATCATCTCCATTGCGGGACACCCCGAATAGGTAGGAGTGATTGTCACCACGATCCGCCCGCCGTCCCGATCAACTCGCCGCAGAATGCCCAACTCTTCGATCGTGATCACCGGGATCTCTGGGTCCGGGATCTCGGCCAGGAGCGCCCTGATCTCTTCGAGGCTCGAGGGAAGCTGGGCGGCAGACGACTGAACCATCTCGGTCATCACCATTCAAGACCCGGGTAGGTTCGCTGCATCCATTGCATCTCACTCAGAAGGTGTCCGAGATGTTCGGTGTGCGCACCGGCTCGTCCACCACTTCGCTGGAATGGATCGTCCGGAATTGTCAGGGTGGCCTCGTCGAGTACGCCCTCGGCGATCGACAGCCACCTTTCGGCTTGATCGGCTATGCCTCTTCCAATGGCAGCATCCACTTCGCCGGATTCGAACAGCTCCGCGGTGAACCGCCAAAGCCTCTCGACCGCCCGCTGCGTGCGCCGATGACTCTCGTCTGTACCGTCGCCAAGTCGGACCACCCATCCGGAGGAATGACGGAAGTGATAGGTCGCTTCCTTGTTGGCTTTGGCGGCAATGCCGGCCAAACGCGAATCGGCCACTTCGCTCAGTTGTTCCCAGAGAATCAACTGATAGGCGTCGAAGAACATCTGGCGGACCATCGTCTGGGCAAAATCGCCATTGGGTTGTTCGACCAGAAGCTTGTTGGTGAATTCCTGCTCGGTGCGCAAGAAGGCGAGGTCGTCTTCATCCTTTCCTTCACCTTGCACCTCTGCCGCGTAGGTGAACAGAGCCCTGGCCTGGCCCAGATGATCGAGCGCAAGATTGGCCAGTGCCAGGTCCTCCTCCAGCTCAGGAGCACGCGAAACCCACTCACCTAGACGTTGGGCGAGCACCAGATTGTCGTCGGCGTGCCCAACCAGGAAACGAAACAAGCCTTCGTCATCGACGGTCTGGCCGGTCAACTCGGCTGTCGGGAGACCAGCCATCTACATGTGCCCGACTTCATCTGGGATGTTGTAGGCCGTAGCGTCGCGGTAAGGCTTGGTATTCACCTCAAAGAGCGAATCGGTTTCGTCTGGGTCGGACGCAACGATTTCGACGGATGGCACAGCCCAGAGGCTCACACCCTCTTGCCGCCGGGTGTAGACGTCCCTGGCGTTCTGCAAAGCGGTCTCGGCATCGGCCGCGTGCAGACTCCCGACATGGACGTGGGCCAGGCCGCGGGTCTGTCTGACGAAGATCTCCCACATCGGCCAAACGTTGGACGCTTCGCCCAGGTCAGACTTTGCAGGGGACTCACCTGGAACGTCCGGCACCGAATAGGTCATGCGGTTCTCCTCGACTCGAATTCTCTGGCTGCCTGCTTCTCTGCATGGGCAACCGCTGCTTCACGCACCCAAGCGCCGTCGTCCCAGGCGGCCCGTTTGTGGTCCAAGCGCTCCCGGTTGAGCGGCCCGTTTCCTTTCACCACCTGCCAGAACTCTTCCCAGTCGATCGGACCGAAGTCGTAATGGCCGCGTTCTTCGTTCCAAACAAGATCTGGGTCAGGAATATGGAGGCCGAGGTAGTCGGCCTGGGGCACCGTGGCATCGACGAACTGCTGACGCAGATCATCATTCGACACCCGCTTGATCTTCCACGCCGTCGACTCAGCCGAATGAGTCGAGTCCGAATCGTGAGGCCCGAACATCATCAACGCCGGCCACCACCAGCGGTCGATCGAGTCCTGGGACATGGCCTTCTGCTCTGAACTGCCTTCGCACAAGCGGATGAGTAGCTCGTAGCCCTGCCGCTGATGAAAACTTTCTTCCTTGCAGATGCGGACCATCGCCCGCGAATAGGGCCCATATGAGGAGCGGCTCAACATCACCTGGTTGGTGATCGCCGCCCCATCGACCAGCCAGCCGATGGTGCCGATGTCTGCCCAATTGAGAGTCGGATAGTTGAAGATCGACGAGTACTTGTGAGACCCGGCGTGCAACGCGGCCACCAGTTGGTCCCTGGTCACGCCAAGGGTCTCGGCCGCCGAGTAGAGGTACAAGCCGTGGCCGCCCTCGTCCTGAACCTTGGCGATCAGGATCGCCTTGCGGTGCAGCGTCGGCGCCCGACTGATCCAATTGCCCTCGGGCTGCATCCCGATGATCTCGGAGTGGGCGTGTTGACCTATCTGGCGAATCAGCGTCTTGCGATAGCCGTCCGGCATCCAGTCGGTCGGTTCGATCTTGTCGTCCGCAGCGATGACCGCGTCAAACTCGGCCTGATCCTGAAGTGCCATGGCCCGAGTCTAACAAACGAACGTTCGTTGGCAAGAGGATCTGGCGAAAAGACCTCCCAAAAAGCGCCCTCAACTGGGAGACAGCCGCGCGCAGTTTGTTCAGGCGGCCAAGTCGGGTCTTGACAAAATATAATAGGAGTCCTAATAATAGGATGCCTATGATTATAACCGAGAACTCGCCGTCCAAAGAGCACCCCGCCGCACAGGAACTGTCAGTCTCCCGATGGTTCAACACTCAGACCGATCTGACACTCGCCAGCCTGCGGGGTGAGGTCGTGGTCATCGAAGCGTTCCAAATGTTGTGCCCAGGTTGTGTGTCACACGGCTTGCCTCAGGCCAAGCGGATCGACCAAATCTTCGGACAGGACCTCACTGTCATCGGCCTCCACACCGTGTTCGAACACCATGACGCCATGGCGCCGGTATCACTCGAAGCCTTCTTGCACGAATATCGCATCGGATTCCCGGTCGGGGTCGACGACCACGAGCCGGGTCAAGACTCGCCCATCACGATGCGCCGCTACCGGCTACGAGGAACCCCAAGCCTGTTGGTCATCGACAGAGCCGGCCAAATTCGTATGAACGCCTTCGGCCAGACCGACGACCTCGCCATAGGCGCATCCTTGGGTCGGCTGATCGACGAGCCCGCCCCCGAACCAGATCCGAATTGTGACCCACATCTTGGGTGCCAAGCACCATCAACACAAGGAGAGCAATAGCAATGACCACCACGATCCATGGCTACACCTACGACCAAGACCTGGCACCGTCACCGGTGACGTCCGAGGACCTGGACCTGCTGAAAGCAACTCTGCTGTGGACCGAAGACGACACAGCGGCGCTCAGAAAGGCCGGCGAGATCCTCGAGGGCCAGGTCGAGCAGATCCTCGACGTCTGGTACGGCTACGTCGGGTCCCATCCCCATCTGGTCAAGTCGTTCAACGGTGAGGACGGTCAACCCTCCGGCGCCTACCTCGATGCGGTTCGTGCCCGGTTCGGACAATGGATCCGTGACCTATGCGGGCGCGAATGGGACAGCAAATGGCTCGCCTATCAACACGAAATCGCCAGACGCCATGTCAACACCCTTGGGCAAACCGACAAGGTCGGCTCAGCCGAAACACATATCCCGCTGCGCTACATGATCGCCTTCATCTTTCCGATCACAGCCACCATCCGAGACTTCCTCGCGGCCAACGGCGACTCAGCAACTGAGCTAGACACAATGCACGCGGCATGGTTCAAAGCGGTCACGCTGTCGGTTGTTCTATGGTGCCAGCCCTACAATCCTGATCAATGGTGACCAGATCGCAGTGACAGGATGACGACTCGCAGCGAACTCGACCTCAAGTTCATTGCTGCCGTCGATCGGCTCGGTCGAGCGCTGCGAGTCGCCAGACAACAAATCGCGACCAACCACCAGCTTTCTCTCTTGCAGTTGCAGATCCTCGAGCATATGAATGCGCTCGGACCCAGACGAGTCGGACAATTGGCCCACGAGCTCGACTTGACCCAACCGACGGTCAGCGATGCTCTCGGCGCCCTCGAGCAAAAGAAAATCGTCCGCCGAAGCAGAGATTCGAACGACGGCCGCGCCACCGTTGTCACCCTCACCGCATCAGGGGCCACGCTCGCGGTGGCAGCCAGGGACGACCTCGCTCCTCTCTTCCGGGCAAGAAGGGCGAGCAGCGATGAGGACCAGGCAGCCGCGCTTGCAGCAATCCTCGAGGAAATCCTTCACCTTCAAGACAGAGGCGTCATATCCATCAACCGGAGCTGTCCGTCCTGCACCCACTACCAAGCACCCGGTGCGGATGGGGCCGGATACTGCCGACTGCTTGACATGGTGCTGCACCGACGGGACCTGCGGGTCGACTGCGCTGAACACCTCGCTGCGGTTTGATCCGACTGTCAGGGGCCTGACGAGCCGAGCTCGGCGCAGCGCCAACGCAGGGCGAGTATCTTGGCGGTCGACCAGACAGGGGTGTGAAAAGTGAACATCGAAGGTGCATCGGCGATCGTCACCGGTGGAGCGTCAGGGCTAGGGGCTGCGACCGCTCGCCGACTGGCGGAGCGAAACGTCAAGGTGGTCGTCGTAGACATCCAGGACGAGCTTGGCGAGGCGATAGCGACCGAGATCAACGGCGCATACGTCAGAGCGGATGTCACGTCAGAAGAAGAGGTACAAGCCGCGGTCGACACTGCCATGGAAATGGCGCCGCTGCGGGCCGTGGTCAATTGCGCGGGCATCGGCCCACCGCAGCGGACCATCAACCGCGACGGCGAACCCCACAGCTTTGATCTGTTCAAACTGGTCGTGAACATCAACATGGTCGGCACGTTCAACGTCATCCGCTTGGCAAGATCGGAAGAGCACACGTCTGAACTCCAGTCACACTGATATATCTCGTATGCCGTCTTCTGCTTGAAAAAAAAAAACACCCCCACCCCCCCCCCTCCCCCCCCCTTCCCCCCCTCCATCACACAGAACTCCCTACCCCTTCCACCGTTA
>CALCCX010000235.1 GCA_937900165.1 uncultured Acidimicrobiia bacterium
AGCTGCTCCCGTCAGGGCAGTGGAAGCTCGAAGGGCTCGTCGTCGACAGCGACCTGGTCGGCGCCAACCGCGTGCAGGTGTCGGGCAACCATGCCTTTGTGACCGGCAGCCGGACAGGTGCGTCCTCGAACATCGTCGTCATCGACCTGGCCGACCCCGCGAGCCCCAGGCAGGTCGCCGTATTGCCGTTCTCCGAGACCCGAGGGCCCAACGGCCTGACCGTCGCCGGCCAGGTTCTTTTCGCCGCCGGAGGCCGCACGATCGAGGCCGTCGACGTCTTCGTTCGCGCATTTGGCTCCATCGGGATCGATGCGGAACCGAAGGAGCACGAGAGTGCCGCCGTGCTGCGCTTGCCTGCCACTTTCGACGACTACATGGCTGCGATCGGGAAGAAGGAGCGGCACGAAATTCGTCGCAAGGGACGCCGGTTGAACGAAGAGTCTGGAGAGCTGGCCGTGGTGAGCTCTGACCTTCCAGGCCCGGCCCTCGTCGATTTCTTTAGGTTGCATCATCAGGCCGCCGGAGACAAAGGGGCCTTTATGACCCCACAGATGATGGCATTCTTCGTGGATCTGTTGGAACTGCCCGGCTGGCAGCTCGACGCTTTGCATGGAGGGCAAGGCGAGATGTTGGCCGCGGTCTTCGGCTACGAAGACAGTGACGGCTACTACCTTTGCAACAGCGCCTATGAAACTCGGCTGCATCGCCTGGCTCCCGGTCTGGTCCTGCTCAACCGGTTGATCGAGCGTTCGATCCAGGCTGGGCACCAGGTTTTCGATTTTCTCAAGGGTGACGAGACCTACAAGTATCGGATGGGAGCAGAACCCAGGCCGCTGTTCGGGATGGAGGTTGTGTTGTGATCAAACGCATCGCCTACCTGTCGATGCACACCTGTCCGCTGGAGACCCCAGGCGTCGGAGATGCGGGCGGCATGAATGTCTACATCGACGAACTGGCCAAAACCATGGCGAGGCGGGGTATGGAGGCCGTGGTTTTCACCAGGAGGACTGAAACGAACCAAGCCGAAGAGGTGGAGGTCGAGCCCGGCTACACGGTCGTGCATCTGGAAGCCGGACCACCCGTGCATATCCCGGTGTCGATGCTGCCCGCCTATGTTGGCCGGTTCGCGGATGGCGTGATTGACTGGGACGCTGCCCATGGGCCCTTCGACCTCATTCATAGCCACTATTGGCTTTCTGGGTGGGCGGGACTTCTGGTAAAACAGCGATTGGAGCTGCCGCTGGCGAACTCGTTTCACACTCTTGGTCGAGTCAAAGATGCCAACAGGAGGAGCGATGAATCTCCTACCTCGCTCCTTCGGATCGCGGCGGAGCACGAGGTGATCGCTGCTTCAGATTGCTTGATTGCCTCAACGGAGGACGAATCACATGAGCTGACTGTGCGATACGGTGCTCACCCGGCGAAGATGTGTGTCAACCCGCCTGGAGTTGATCACGACTTGTTCTCCCCAGGGGATCGTGGTGAAGCCAAGCGGATGCTGGGGATCGCGGATGACGACCCGGTCGTGCTGTTTGCCGGAAGGATTCAGCCGCTGAAGGGTGTCGACACAGTCGTCAATGCGTTCGACGTCATCCATCAGAAGATGCCGGATGTAAAGCTGGTCCTGGTTGGAGGGGCCAGCGGTCCGCTTGGCTCGGTTGAACTCGAGAAGCTCCACGCGTACGTGGAGGAACTTGGATTGGGTGACAGTGTGCGCTTCTGGCCCGCCCAAGCTCACAGTCAGATGCCGACATTTTACCGTGCAGCCAACGTCGTGTTGGTACCTTCCCGCTCTGAGTCTTTCGGCCTCGTCGCCGCAGAGGCGCAAGCTTCCGGGACTCCGGTAGTCGCAGCCAGAGTTGGAGGACTGGCTGAGGTTGTGGCCGATGGCAAGTCCGGCATTTTGATCGATGGGTGGGATCCCCTCGACTACGGAGGCGCTGTTCTGGAGATTCTCGGCGATGAGGATTTGGCGGACAGGATGAGCGTTGCAGCTGTTGAGCATTCTCGGCGTTTTTCGTGGGAGACCACTGCGAACCGACTTTCGGAACTCTACGCAGGCATCGTCAGTGGCTGACCGCTCGGACCTGGCGGAGTGCATAGGTGCGGTTGTCGAGGGTTGGGCGGCCGATCCAGAATTTCCGGTCGAGGCCGCCGAGTGGGTGGAGGACCGATTGGCGGTTCGGATCGTCCAGGCCAGCCGTGATTCGACGACCGTATGGATCGACGTCGGGGCGAGGACTGTGTCGTTTGAGGCGTATTTTCTGCCAACCCCCCAGCGGAATGTCGATGAGGTTCATCGTCAACTCCTGATCCGGAACGATCGCACTCGCTTCGTTCATTTCTCTACCGACCGCGATGGGGAGATCTACCTGAGGTCGAGGCTGGCGGTGGATTGGGTCGATTCCGAAATTCTGCAGTCGGTTTTCGCCGAGATCACCGAACTGATCGATATCGCGTTTCGTCCTGTGCTCGGTCTTGGGTTCAGGGCACAGGACGGATAGGTCCCCGTTCTGGAATAGTGACTGCAATGGTTGTGGTACCCGACCGCGAAAAACTACTGTAAGAAACTTCTCCCCAGCGCTTGTGCACAACCCCCTGTGGAAACTGTGGAGATCGCTCAAAACGGCCTAGTCAGATGGTATATATGGGTAGGTAACGGATTGTTAAGGAAATTAACGGGAGTCTTGACCTGTCAGTCCGGATCACGTACATTCTCGCCATCGCACGGGCCCGAGGTGCTGGACCCGGTGGAGTTCGTCAGGGGAAGTGCGGACAAAACCGGCCAAGGTTCCTCGGGCTGGTGCGTACTTGTTTGCCCGCGACCGTCAGGCGCGACGGTCATGCCCTGGAAGCGGCCTGATGTTGCTCGGTATCCGGTTCCCAGTTGATCTCACCGAAGTTGGCCTGCCGGCAGTCTGCCGCTTTGGCGGCGTATCCGTTTGGCACGGCCCGGTCGCATGGCAGTGGGATGGCGGCGATCCCCAGCTCCCGATCGAACTGGTCGATTCGCCTGAGAGTGTCGATGTGACCGAGTGGGGAGTTGACCACGTCGTGGTTACAACCCCTGACCTCGACGCAACTGTTTCGGCACTTCAAGACGGAGGAGCCGATTTCCGCCGGATGGGCCTGGCTCGTGGCCGGAGAGCGGCGTTTCTTCTTTTCGGGCCTGTGGTGGAAGTAGTGGAGGTCGAGCATGGACCGACCATGCTCTGGGGGTTGGCCCTCGAGACCGATCAGCACCTCGACGTTGTCGCCGGCAACTGGACCTCATCCGGGTGGAAGGTGTCCGGCCCACACGATGCCGTCCAGAGCGGCCGTCGGATCTTGTCCGTCATAGGCACGAACTTGGCTGTAATGACCAGGCGCTGACGCGAACAGAAAGGGGAGATCGGCGCCTACTCCAGCCCGAACATCACCTCTCGCAGGTTTACGCCTGTCGTCTGGTAGGTGACCTGGTCGAGTTTCAAAGACCCGAGCCGCAGGCCCGCCATGCCCTCTCCGAACGCAGTCACGACTCTGAGAGCATCCTCGTCATGTTCGAGAACGCCAAGGCCCAGGCACCGGCCATCTCGATCATGAATTCCGACCAGCATTCCATCGAGTCTGGCCAGATTGAGGCCGGTGGGCAGGGTAGGGGCGAACACCGTGGGTTTGACGCGCCATTTCTGCTGTTCCCCACTCAGCGCGTGGGCGAACTGGCTGGCTCTGGCACTCGCCCGCTCGCCGGGTGAGCTGGCCACGACCCCAGGGTGCACTGGGACAGTTTCGACCTGGACGGAGAAAAATCGGCGCAATAAGCCGACGATTGGTTCCATCTCGGACCCGCGCTGCAGGGCCACGACGGAGTCTGGACGGCACAGCTCGACCTTGTGGTATTTGAGCGTTTCTCCGATAACAGATCGGAAGAGCACACGTCTGAACC
>CALCCX010000236.1 GCA_937900165.1 uncultured Acidimicrobiia bacterium
TTAGTATCGTAGTAATCAGGTCTAAGCATGTATAGTGATTTTGTTTTTTTTTTTTTCAAGCAGAAGACGGCATACGAGATATATCAGTGTGACTGGAGTTCAGACGTGTGCTCTTCCGATCTCAGGGCAACGTTGTTGATGCCGAAGGTCTCTTCGAGAGGAGTGAGCCGGTAAAGCTTGACCAACAACGAGTGAGGGTTGACGCCGGCCTTGCATTCGATCACGAGGCGCATGCCGTGGTGACGATCGCTCAGGTCGTTGACGGCGGCGACCCCTTCGAGCTTTCCGCCAACGACCAGCTCGCGGATCTTCGCCTGGACCCGCTCGGGGCCAACCATGTACGGCAACTCGGTGACAACTATTCCCTGGCGACGGCTGCTGATCGGGTCGATCTCGACCCTTGCCCTCACCTTTATCGAGCCACGACCAGTTTCGTAGGCCTCTCGAATGGTGCCGTCATCGACGATGATCCCTCCACCGGGGAAATCCGGGCCGGGTACATGGGTCATGAGTTCGTCGACAGTTGGTTTCGGCCGACGCTGGGTAAGCACTAGACGGATCGCATCCGCGATCTCGAGCAAGTTGTGCGGCGCCATGTTGGTGGCCATGCCAACCGCAATGCCGCTGGCCCCGTTCACCAGCAGGTTCGGCAACTGGGCCGGCAGGCAGACCGGCTCCTGGCGCTCACCGTCGAAGTTGTCGACGAAGTCAACAGTTTCCTCTTCGATGTCGGCGACGATCGTCATTGCAGCCTCAGTCAGCCTCGCCTCCGTGTACCGGTACGCGGCGGGAGGGTCGTCGAGGCTTCCGAAGTTTCCCTTCGGCGCAACGAGCGGCACAGACATCGAGAACGCCTGACCCATACGGACCATTGCTTCGTAGATGGCTCCATCGCCGTGAGGGTGGTACTTGCCCATGACCTCGCCGACCACGCCCGCAGACTTGCGGAACGGTGTGCCGGGCCGCAACCCAAGGTCGTTCATCACATACAGGATGCGACGTTGCACAGGTTTCAGACCGTCGCGTACATCGGGGATGGCCCTGGCCGTCGTAACCGAAAGCGCGTACGGCATGAACGAGTCGCGCATCTCGGTTTCGACCGCGATGTCGACTATCTCTCTTGCTATTTGATCTGGGGCCTTGGCCTTCGCCATATGCGGTAGCTCACCTCGATCGAAGGGTCGTCAAGTCGTCGAAACAACCACTTTATGCGCAGAACGCACTCATTCCGTGGACCCGGTAGGAACATATGTTCGATCGCGGAACGTTTGTCGAATGTCGATGTCGAGATCGCGAGGTTCTGTTCGTCGAGACCTCGAGCGGGCGGGAAAGCCTGCTGTACAACAACACACCCTTGGAGCAAACAATGACGAAGTACGTACTTCTGTACACGGGCGGAGACGGAATGCCAGAATCCCAGGAAGAGATCGACGCACTGATGGCCGCGTGGGGCGGCTGGTTCGAGTCGATGGGGGCAGCCGTTGTAGACGGTGGCAACCCCACTGGTGCGGTCAAGACCATCGCCCCCGGCGGCGCTGTGTCCGATGGCGGCACCACCGGAATCGGCGGCTACAGCCTCGTCAACGCCGACAGCCACGATGCAGCCGTCGCGCTGGCTCAGGGCTGCCCTGTCCTGGCCGGCGGAGGCAACGTGGAGGTCCACGAAGCCATCGAGATGTGAGGCCCGGCTGGGCTGTCTCCGCCGGTGGTCGTCCTCGCGAGCGCATGGCGGCGACAGTTCGCTGTGCCGTGACCGGCAACTTTTTGGGGTGTCCGGCGTGGAGTCAGGCGTCGAGCGCAGGGCGGCCCCAGGATGAAAGCCGGTCACGCTGGATACTTGACGTTCCTGCCGCCGGTTCGTCAACGCATTCGGTTGTGCGAGCGTCCGACGTACAAGCTGGCCGCAAGCGAGGCTCCGCGACTGCTTCAGAGCATCGCGGCGGATCATCCTCAGCAGAATTGGGACGTTTGTCCCTACCGCCCGAGTCGCGCTGACGATATCAAAGAGCTTTTAGTCGGAAACGCGCCCAGGAGACAGTCATGACACGGCAAGCATCGCGACTGCGTTGTCTGGGTCTCACCGCGGTTGGTCTTTCCTTCGCCATGATCGCATCAGCGTGTTCGTCTGACACCGAGCCGGAAATCGACTCTGTCGAGAGTCCCGCCAGCCTGGCGATAGACGCGATTCACGTACCAGGTGATGACGCAGAAGACGCTCCAGTGGCAATTGATCTGGCAGAGGGAGACCATGGGATAGAAGCCCTCACGATCTTCCCGCTTGGACAAGACGGCCAATCAACCATCCAGATCGATGCTGGGTCCGGCACCGAGTATCTGCTCACATACAACGACAACTCGTTGCTGTTGTCAGATGACTCAGGAGGATGGTGGCGGATCGAGGTTGATGGCGACCAGGCTCGGGCCGACTGGGTGGATCAGAGCGGAGTGCCCGGCTCAGAGACTGCCCCTGTACCCGAACTGGAAGAATCGAGCGCGTCAGGGGGATCGTCAGGAGCAGGGACTTTCGAATACCAGTTGGCTGCGTCTCGGCGCCAAGACGCGACCAGAGAAGCGACAGTTGTGGTCAGGCGACTCGCCGAGGTGCCCGTCGAGTGGAAACAAGCCGACGGCTCTCGCTACTACTCGGTGGGAAATGCCTCGGTCGCCGATGGTTACTGTTCTCAGGGACTTGCCGGCGTAGTGCTACCTAGTGGCGTTGAGGAGATCTCATGTTTCGCTCAACCACAGGTTGGCCTCGGTGGCATCCAGATCGTGTACACAGCACGCCTAGAAGCCACGGAGCTACTGATT
>CALCCX010000237.1 GCA_937900165.1 uncultured Acidimicrobiia bacterium
CCACAACCCTGCGAATGATCGCTCGGTCCGCAAGCCGAGGAGGGCAATATTTTGCAACGGTACCAGCAGGGACGGTAGTTGAGGCGAATATGGATGCGAAAACTCTTGAACTTGTGGAGTTGGGTAAAACCTACCGTCACAGGTGGCGGACCTCGACCGTGGCGGTCGATTCTTTGGACCTGGCCGTCGGAAGTGGAGAGATCGTGGGCTTGCTCGGACCCAACGGTGCGGGAAAGACCACAACCCTTCGGATGATCGCCGGTCTGGCTGCTCCCACCACGGGAGAGATTCGCCTCTTCGGCCGACCACTCGAACGCTCAAATCGGCGCGAGCTCTTGAGCCGAGTCGGTGTTTTGATCGATCGCCCGACTTTTGAGTCCCGTTGGTCGGGGACGATGAACCTCGAGTGGCTGCGCCGCTACCACGACCAGGCCACCACATCGCTCCCCCAGCTCCTCGACTATGTGGGACTCGATCCAGACGACCCTCGGCCAGTCGCCGCCTACTCGCTGGGCATGCAACAACGTCTTGCCCTGGCCGCCGCGCTGCTCAAGAATCCCAAGCTGTTGATTCTCGACGAACCCACCATCGGCCTCGACCCGACCGGCATCGCTGATTTCCGCGACCTTGCACAAGAGCTGGCCGGCCGCCAGGGCATCTCAATCCTCATCTCGTCACACCTTCTCGACGGGATGCAGCGAATCTGTGACCGAGTTGTGGTCATCGCCGACGGTCGACTCCAGGTGACGGGTACTCTCGCCGAGCTGCTCGGCCACTCAAACCGGGTACGCCTGGTGGCCGAGCCCCTTGACGAAGCCCTCAACTCCCTCATCGCAGCCGGCTACTCGACCGAGGTGAGCAATGGCTGTATCGAAATCTCCGATGCAGAACCAGAAGCCGTCGCCCGTGTCCTGTTCGACGCCGGCCTGTACGCGACCTCGATCGAGAAGTCGGCCGGTACGCTCGAAGACCTGTTCCACCAGTTCACTGTCGGTGTGCCACCATCACAACCAGGTGGCGAGCGATGAGCCTTCCTACAATGACCCGAGCCGAAATCTGGCGGGCAGGCCGCCATAGGATTTCTAGAATCTTCGTAGCAGTGATGCTGGTGACTGTGACCGGGCTGATGATCTTCCAGGCCGCCACCCACAACCAGGACGTTGAAGGCGCCCTACGCCAAGCGGAAATTGAACGTGACCGGGTCCAGTCGTCCGAACTGATGGCCGAGCGGGAAACCGAACTTCCAGTGAGCGCCTTCTACTCCGAACCTCGATACCTCTGGGCATTCAATGCCCGCCACGACGTACAGGCGACCGCCATTGTCGCCACCGTGCTCGCCTTCATGCGGGGCGTAATCCTGTCGGGCTCGGGGTGGTCTACCGGCACCAACCGACATGTGTTCACCTGGGAGCCACGCCGGGCATCGCTCCTGAGCACCCGAGCCGCCGCAGTGGCCGGAATGGCATCACTGACCTACCTGGTCGCAGCCGCGATCACGATGGCGAGCACTGTCGCCATCGCTGCGACTCGAGGGTCTTTCGTATCCGTTTCATCAGAACTGGTCCTATCCAACCTCGGCGCTGCGTTGCGCGGCACTGTGACCGTCGCGTTGCTCGCTATTGTCGGATCGGCCTTCGCCGACCTCATCCGAAGTGCGGTCATACCCCTGGTCACGATGACCGGATACCTCATTCTCGTGGAACCCGCCGTCGCCGCCGCGTTCCCGAACGCGTCCAATCGCATGATCACAAGTCTCATCCTCGAATGGATCAGAGGTCGCATCCTCGAAGGGCCGTCAATCGCTATCGACTGCGGGTTCGAGGTGTGCCCCGGAGCGCTCCAGTACGCCACCGCCCCAGGGCCAGGCATCGGCCTGGGTCTGCTCGGTGCGGTACTCCTCGCCACAATGCGGCTAACCACCGAACGTCGCGACATTGCAACCTAGGCGGGTTCGCCGGAACCGTTCAGCCCACCAACCCGAGCCCAACGACCGCGGACGCGCCAGCGTTGATGGCGATTTCCCTATGAAATCCTGAGATCGGAAGAGCGTCGTGGAGGGAAAGAGGGTAGATCTCGGTGGTCGCCGTATCATTAAAAAAAAAAAAAAAAAAAAAAAAGACAGAAGAAGAAAAACAAAAAAACGGAGTACTGAGCAACATCGTGAAGAGAGAGAGAATGGTATGATGGACACGTGTGTCAAG
>CALCCX010000238.1 GCA_937900165.1 uncultured Acidimicrobiia bacterium
GCGGTTTCTCCTGTTCATGTGTTGTCGTCTCCTGACCCGAACCTGACCTCAGATCGGCTGGCCATGTTCCTGCGCACCACACGAGAGAAGGAGCTCACCCGCAGATTCGCAGAGGCACGCAAACGCAGTGTCCTTCCGGGTCGAACTCGAAGGAACCTCAGTAGCGCCGAGAAGGAAAGGATTGCTAGCAACCTCTCTGCAACGACCATCTTCGACCTGTTCTGGCGTCTTCGCACGAAAGCAAACTACGACGACGCCGATACGTTCGTTCTCGGTGCTGCAGGCGTCTCCGACGCCCACGCTTTTGCTGATTCGTTGGCCATCCTTGCGGATGCGTCGGTCGCCGCGCTTGAGGCGCTTGTAATCGCATACGTCGGCCCGGAGCACTACGCGCGGTTCGCCACTTCGTATCGTGATCGAATCAAGGCGGAACCTGATTCTGCTGTGGCGCTGCGCGCAGAGCTGTTCTCCGCGGACACCACCAACATTGGCGAGGCCCCTTTCTAGGTTCCGGAGCCAGGCGTGTCGGCTGCGGTTCTGACTAGCGATACCTCGTCGTCTCTCCCGCAATCTGCTGCCCAGATCTGATGGCAACAAGTGCGGCAATCTGCGACGCTGCTTCCGCCTGCATTCCTGGGATCACGTGGGCGTACTGTTTCATTGTGAATGCCGGGCTTTCGTGGCCGAGGCGTTCGCTGATTACCTTGATCGGAACCTGTGCCTTGAGTGCAATTGTTGCGTGCGTGTGACGCAGGTCGTGAAGGCGGATGGTTGGCACTTCCATCTTCGCCACGAGGCGCTCGAAGGCTTGGGAGAACGTATGGGGGTGGATCGGTGATCCGTCCTCTTTGCAGAACACGAGATCGTTGTCCTGGTAGTCGGTGCCCCACTCTTCCCGGTCGATTTGTTGTCTCTGACGGTGCGCCCGGAGCTGGCTGACGGTTCCCTCATCAAGGTCGATGACTCGTGCGTGGTGGTTCTTCGGTGTGGACGTGATGATCTTGTAGGCGACTGCGACTAGAGCCTGTCGCACGGAGATACGTGCTCCATTGAAGTCGACATCTTTCCATCGGAGGCCGAGGACTTCGCCGTCTTCGATCTTGCCTGACGGATCGTAGCCTCGTGCCTGATACATAGGTGCTTGTGAACCGGGCCCCTCGGACCACGACACCTCGATTGCGGTCGCTCCCTGGTCCCTGCACCAGTGCTCGAATTGGTCGAGCGCGGCCGAGCCGATGCCTCGCCGCCTCCGTGGCCGACCGGCGGTGACTATCGAATGCCACACTTGGGTAGATATGTCGGGCACGACGACTCGTTACTCGGCCTTGATTTTGAGCGCAGGTATCGGGTGCCTTCGTCGGGTACATGAGAGGTCGCCGGACTGGTAGGTTACGGAGGTGCTAGTCATCAGGGGAGAAGAGGGCTTCGATGGGTTCTTCGAAGAGGCTGGCTAGTTTGAAGGCGAGGGGAAGGCTCGGGTCGTATCGACCATTCTCGATGGCGCTCCGGTCTGATCACCTTGCACGCCTGGGTGACGTCCTCGAGGGACCCCTCCGACACCTGCTGCCCCACCACAAGTTTCCGCCGAAGATCGAACGCGTCGAGGTCCCGGACTTGGACGGAAGAGAGGTGCTTGTTGTATCGGTCCCGTCGGGGAATTCGAAGCCCTACGCCCACAAGTCCGACTACTACGTCAGGTCCCGTACAGCAACCGTTGGGATGCCCGCAGAGACCGAACTGGCGCATGGTCTTGACCGGTGGGAGACCGTCGAGTCGAGGCTTCGACTCGACGCAATCGATGTCGTCGAGGTCGAAACCTTCCGAGACGCAGCCATAACCGTCGGCCCGGCAGCGTTCGAACCGACCGCATCGGTCGACGAGGTGCTGCTCGCTCTGAACCTGCTCGACGATGACGGCCGTCCGAACCGTGGCGGCATCGTGTTGTTTGGCAGACGGGAAGCATTCGCCCGGCACTACGCGATGTTGGGCTGTCACCTCGTCGCAGTTGACGGCACAGACCTGGCGGAGCAGTTCCTCTACGAAAAGCTCGTCGAGGACAACGCCTTCGCGTCGTTGCGGAGGGCGATCACGTTTTGTCGGGAGAATCTGCGCACGGCGTAGTACTGGTTGCCCTTCTTGGCGGTGTAGCTCTTCATGACATTGCTCCTTCCGGGAAGCCGACGGTCGGGTACCTGGTAGAACAATCGGTAGAATGAGAGCGGACTGGCGACGCCCTGAAGCAGGTGGGCCGAGATCAGGCCGGACCGAGCGATCTGAGGCGGCCCAAGGTGAGCAGTGGCCGGTTCTGGGTGGACTCTCGTGATTGGCGAGGGTGTGCGGCGGTGACCCCGTCGTCCGCTATGGGTTTGGCGGGTCGAGGGTCGCGAGCCGGTGTGTGAGATACCGTTGTTCAACTTCGTTGGTGCAGAGTTCCAGTGCTGCATGGTAGGCGGTTCGAGCCAGGCGGGTTTTGCCGGCGCGTCGCGCGAGGTCGGCGCGCACGGCGTGCAATCGGTGGTTGTTAGCCAGAGCATCGTCGAGTCCGTCGATGACGTCCAAGCCCGCTTGGGGTCCTTCTGATTCGCCCACTGCGACAGCGCGATTGAGTCGCACGATCGGTGACCCCGTCAGGGTCTCGAGCCTGGCATAGAGCGCCGCGATCGTGGGCCAGTGGGTGTCGTAGGCCGTGGAGGCACGTGCGTGCTCGACGGCGATCAGTCCCTGGAGGCGAAGTTCCTCGGTATAGCCGACACCAAACGGAAGGTCGACAATCAGCTCGGTGCCCGTTCGGATCTCATCCTGTCGCCAGAGTGAGCGATCTTGTTCGGCGAGCGTGATGAGCCGCCCGTTGGCCACTCTCGCCCCGCGGCGAGCGTGTTGCAGGAGCAGTAGGCCATAGAGGGCCTGGACCTGGGGGGAATCGGGAACCAGGCGGAATAGGACTGCGGCTAGCTCGACCGCTTCGCCAGCGAGTTCGGTCCGCAGCAGGTCGGGTCCGCTGGCGGGGGCGTAGCCGGCGGTGAACGCCAGGTAGATCGTTCGACAGACGTCATCGAGCCGGGTGCGGAGTTCGTTGCCTACCGGTGCCGACAGAGGAATCCCAGCCGCCACGATCTTCTTCTTCGCTCTGGTGATTCGGGCCGCCATCGTGGCGCGGGACACAACGAATAGCCGTGCGATGTCTTCGGTTGTAGTGCCGATCACGAGTCGAAGAGCGAGTGGCGATCTCGCCGCGGGATGCAGCGCCGGATGACAGCAGAGCAGCACCATCGCCAGCCGCTCATCGTCGAGGTCTCCGATGTCCCCGGTGGCTGTTGGTTGAATCCAGTCGGTGCTGACGGCTAGGAGCCGAGCCTTGCGTCCGTGGATTGCCTCTGATCGAAGCTGACCTAAGACCACTCGCGACGCTGTTGTGTATAACCAACCTGCGGGGTTGCCCGGAATGCCTGCGGTAGGCCATCGTTCAGTTGCGCGGGCGAAAGCTTCGCTGAGCGCGTCCTCGGCAAGATCGAGCCGTCTTGTGCGAGCAACGAGCAGCGACAGTAGCCGGCCCCAATCGGCTCTGTAGGTTTCCGCGATGGTGCGGTCAGCCCATGTCGACGACTGGTCTGATTTCGATGTCATAGGGAGGGAGGATCCGGCAAAGGTCAGTCATCGTGTCAAGGTCCGGCGCCTCGATGACATAGAAGCCGCCGATCTGCTCGGTGGCCTCGGCGAACGGCCCATCGGTGACGGT
Source organism: uncultured Acidimicrobiia bacterium (assembly GCA_937900165.1). Lineage (GTDB taxonomy): Bacteria > Actinomycetota > Acidimicrobiia > Spongiisociales > Spongiisociaceae > SZUA-232. The sequence goes on from CALCCX010000238.1 coordinate 3,737, forward strand.
CGATTCGCCGCCGCGGGTGCGCATGGTGGTAGCCGTCGAGCCGTCTTGGAGCGCTTCGCCGGCGAGCGTTTCAACTCCCGCCCGCTTGCCGCAAGCCTCATCGAACGCGCCGAACTTTGCGAATGTGGCCTCCTGCTCCTCGGGCGACAGCTGATCCCACGGCCCCACGTCGCCGTCCCCGGCAAGTAGCACGAAATACTTCATCGATACTCTCCTCCTTCATGGCCGGCGCGTGCCACCGACAATATCATGACGCGTGAACAGGGCGAAAATCGACAGGCGACCCAAGAAACCCAACCCCTAGCGCGGCCTGCAAGACGCTACCCGCCCGATACTCAGGCATCGCGCCCGTGCTGACCTGCGCGATATCGGCACCAATCATACGATCGCTCTTGTGCAATGATCGCATTTATGCGATCATTGACTGCGTGGCTGAGATCGAGGCGCATGATGAAGTCGTCGAATGGTTCGACGACTTCAGCCAGGATGAGTGGGAACGAACTCAGATTGTTGTCGACCGATTAGCTTCGCTTGGCTCTCAGGCGAGGATGCCGTTCTCTCGAAGTCTCGGTGAAGGCCTGTTCGAGGTTCGGTTCACGGTCGGGTCTACTGCGAGGCGGATCACGTATCGGTTCACGAAAGACAGCCGAATCATTTTGCTGACGACGTTTCGTAAGCAACGCAACAACGAACGAGCCGAGGTCACTCGTGCTCGCAAGATCGCTCAGGATTGCGCCAAGCGCAACCCGTAGAAGGAGACAACGATGGCCAACTACTCCCGATGGGAAGACATCAAGAAGAGCAAAGGTGAGCCGTCGGCCGAAACTCGGGCCGCGGTCAACCAGGACCTCGATTTGGGTCAGCTCATCTATGACATGCGCACCGAAGCAGGATTGAGCCAGCGCGAGCTTGCTGAGCGGATGGAAACCACTCAGTCGGTGATTTCGCGTCTTGAGGAAGGCGGCGGCGCGAAGAACCGGATCGACACCCTCGCACGGGTCGCTACAGCGCTCGATCGGCACCTCATCTTGTCGTTTCCTGTCGAAGTTCCCGACAAGCTCACCGACGCCGTCCAGGTCGCCTGAGGCACTCGTGGGAATCGGGATCGATGGCGCACAGATGACGCGGGACAGCCGTAAACAGGTGGGAACAAGCGGGAACAGATGTCCACTACGCAGACCGTGTTTCCCTGGTAGGCGGACGAAAACCGCTTGATTCCGGGGTTGTCGAGGGTTAGCTCGTCGGGCTCATAACCCGAAGGTCGCAGTTTGATTCCCATGTCCGCGATTTGGCGAGACGGGTCTCTTCGTTCCTGTCGAGTCCCTTTCGGGTCTCGACGTCTCTACCTCGTCGCGTCAGATCGGAAGAGCACACGTCTGAACTC
>CALCCX010000239.1 GCA_937900165.1 uncultured Acidimicrobiia bacterium
CTTACCCTACCCGACGCTCTTCCGATCTGGTGGTAGGCATCCCATAAGTGTAGCACCAGGTGTTGCACCTGTGATCCATCTTGACTCCGAGCCCGGCTCCCGAATTGGGCTTTACAGGGTGCAATATGTCTACCTTCTGAGATAAAGAACGTCCTGGATGTCTGAGGGAACGAATACCAGTTCGAGGAGCTCAGCCTGGATCCACCGACTTAGGGAAGCGAATCGCCCGGTGGGCCGCGCCGATCCTCACAACAAGAAGATTCTCTGCCTTCACCAAATGTGTCACCGGTCGGCACAAGAAACACTTACCACCACTGGCGAGGCGGGCGAAGAGCCGATCCGTGCCGTGGATCCCGGCTCAGGGCCCCTATTGCACGCCGGTCATGTGTGTGGGGACAATGAACACGACCGTGCGGGTTCGTCTCGCATGACGCGGTCGTATTCGTCCCAGTTGTCGTGAATGCTCCCGGCGGCCTTGAACACATCACGGAGGACGGTCGGCAGGTCGGAATCGTCGATCCCGTCCAGAGGGTCGGTGGGTCCGAACATGCTGACTCGACCCTCTACTCCGGTCCACTGCCACTCGGCGCGGAATACGACCGAGGCGATAGGATGCTCTCTCCACCTTCGCAGCTTGTAGGCGCCACCCAATACCACCATGGCCACCACCTCGCCGCCGTCTACCGGATGGTGCATCACGCCGGCGTTTACCACCGAGGAGTGAACGGAACCGTCCGGCCTCGCCACAGAAACTGTCACCAGTCCGTGGTCGAGGCCCACGAATCGTTTTGCCGCGTCGAGGTTCATCTTTCGCTCCTTGTTTGGTTCCCGTAACCGGAACGAGCCATTCATCTCAGGATGATCCGGCCATGGCGCATGATGAAGCTCGGCCGAGTGAGCACAGTGAGATCGGCCGCCGGGTTGGCGGGGAAACACACCAGATCGGCCGGCGCTCCGGCGGCCAGCCTACGAGGTGATCCGAGATAGTCGGATGCACGGTCGGTGGCCGCGGCCACGGCATCGGTGATGCTCAACCCCCGAAGGAGCAATCGAGTCGCACGTCAGCAGGACCCGTGCCATTCGCGAGCGGCCGCTTGGCGTGCAACGCTTGAAGGGTGTCGGGCGTTTCACTGTTGGGAGCTGAATGAGAGACCGGGAGATTCATGAAGAGATTCGAGCACCGCTCATGCGGTTCGCGGTATCCCTGGTGGGAGCCAATGATGCGGCCGACCTCGTATCGGAGGCTGTTGTGGCGACCCTTCAGCGCCGGACCCTCGCTTCTATCGGCAACCCGCAGGCGTATCTCATGAAAGCGGTGCTCAACCGCGCTCGTTCGCGGGGGCGCCGCTCGAAGCTGGAGCAGGACACTCTCGCCCGGCTTTGGGTCCCAGAGTCGGTCGGCCACACCAGGGACCAAGGCAAGCAAGAGGTCGAGGCGATTGTGGCAGGACTCCCACTCCAGCAACGTGCCGCGATCTACCTGGTGTATTGGGAGGACATGGCGCCGGCGCAGGCCGCGAAAACTCTTGGAGTGCGTCCGGGGACCCTTCGACGGTACCTGCATTTGGCGCGCGAAAAGCTGCGGACGTGTCTCAATGAATAGGGACCGGTATCGCGATGTGGCTCGGGCCGGACTAGCGCCGAACGTCTTGAACCCTCCCAAGGCTCCCGACTGGGAGGACATCGCCGCCATGATGTCTGTGAAAAACATCCCTCAGCGACGAAACCCAGGGTGGCTGATCGCTCTTGCATCAGCGATGATCGTGGTTTTGCTTGTTGGGTTGGCAGCAATACTTCCCCGAGGGAACCCTCTACCCAACCCTGCGGCCGGCGCTCCAGGTACCGGAGAACCCACCTCTTCAACCCTGCCCGACTCGACCTTGGATGAGACACCGGCACGGGGTACCGAAGTGACATTCCTGGCCCTAGACCGAGTGATTCCTCTTCAGATTCTCGCAGTTCGCCCGAACAGCCCAAGCCTCGTTCTGCTCGACCTCGAGAGGGGAACGAGCACGGTCTACCCGCCCGGCGTCAACGCGCTGCCACTCGATGCCATAGACGGAGCCGTGATGACGCCCGGCCGTGAACTGGTCATTTGGACCCAAGGGGTCGCCCGGGTCTTCGAAGGGTCACTGGACCAGGTCGACTCGGAGCTGAAACCCGACCCACTGCGGAACCTTGCGTCGTTTGCGCCTGCCCTGCAGGTTATCCCGACTGCGGAGGGCGGCAAGGCCTGGCTAGTGCAACCTGGTATCCGCGCCACGACCGGGACCTACCCGACCCTCATCGAACTGGTCGAGATCTCGGGCGGTAGACGGCTCCTGGCACGCGAGGCTGACACAGGCAGCTATCCAGTAGCGGTAACAGCTACCGGCCTGGTGCTCAACACCGAGAGGCTCCTTGGTGCCGGAGATGAGCGCGAGGCAGACCTTGGGAGCCAACGTGTCGTGCACTTGCGTGAAGACGGCACAATCACCGAGGTTGGACCCGGTCGTGCCATCGCTGCGACCTCCGCGACCATCGTCCGGCTGGTATGCCCCTCGACGAACATCAAGTGTGAGCTGCGCACCAGTGACACGAACGGGTCAGACGAACGTGTGATCGACCAGCCTTTCGAAGGCGACTGGGCATCAGTCGGTGGGCCGGTAATACCGAGCGACGCCATGCCGCTCTCCGTCGTTTCGCCGGACGGAACGGAGTTGCTCATTGCGATCGGCCAGAACATCGACGCCTACTCAGCACCAGACCAGTACGCGTTGTTCGTTGTGGACCTAGAGGAGGGGTCTGCACGTCAAGTTGCTGAGTCCTTGGACCCCTTTCCTTTGGCAACTTGGTCTCGTGATGGCCGGTGGATCGCGCTATTCGACGACGGCGACCTTCTCCTGATCGACGCCACGGACATCGAGGTGACGATCTCGCTCAAGGACCTCATTCCAAAGGATCATTTCCCATTGGCTGCCGGAGGAGATGACAGGTTGCCCGAACTAGGCAAGTTGGGTGAGTGCGCTACGACCTCGGTAAGCGTGTGGTGAGTGGTGCGCCGTCCAATGAGATTGGCTGCGAGGTTGATCGCGTCTCTGGCTGTGCAGTGACTTGGTATCTCGATTGGAGTCGGTCAAGCTGGTCTGGAGCGGTCTTGAGGGCGGCGTCGATCAAGAAACCCCCGCCGCGAGGCCTCCATCAGGGCTTCCAATTTGGTGGACCCGTCCAACTTGCGATACGTCTTGGCCAAGAGCCGCTTCATGTGGCGTTCGCTGTAGCCCACGGCATCGGCCAACTGGCGAATCGTTGCGCCAGAATCGAGAGTCACAAGCCAGTCGATCTCTTGGTCCGTTACCAGCCTGGGGGTAACCTCAGCCGCTCCCGAGGGTGTCCAATCGGTGAGGGCGACCCGAGGCGCCATGATGAATCCGGCTCCTATTGCTTTCACCCCGGCTGCCAACCAATCTTTTGTCATGGTCATGGGCAGAACTACGGAAGCGCCGTACCGGAGCAGAGGTTGGGCGAGCGCAGCCGAGGAGGCGAGGGCTACCGTTCGCGTCTGGGGGGCGATCTCCCGGATTCGCTGGAAAAGGGCGCACTCCTGTCGGTTGTCGCACCCCATCACCAACACGCTCCCGGCCTGGGCATCTTCGGCCCAACCAACCGCGTGGTTCACCTCTCCTACCTCGAAGCCGGCGACTTCAAGTACGGACGCAGCTCCAGCCGCCATGAGAGGTGAGAGGCTCTCGGTTGCGATACCGATCTGCATTGTGCTCCCCTTCGCCTGGCGCGTTGAACCTACCCGCGGGAGCATCCTGTTTGGTTGGCTTTTCGCTACGGCGTATCGGGAGCATGTGAGCCGTTCACCGGGGTTCGTGCCAGCCGGACCCAGCCGGATCGACAGCGCAATCGAGCCTAGGTCTCGTAGGTGGGTCATCAGCCCGCCGCCGACAGCGTACCCTTTGATGTGACCAACCGACAGGAAGTGGGCGTGATGGCCCGACGCTAAAGCGCCTCACCTAGAGCGTAGGCCACAAGAGATCTAAGATCCGCCACCCAAAGCTAGTCGCGGTGTCCTTCGAGGCGGACTGTGCCCGTATTCAGGAGTCCGTAGGAGTGTCTGGGTTTAGATGCCCCCACGCCATGGGGCCACATCTTGGTCCCGTGGGGGCCAAACCCCGTCCTTCCAGAGTGCACGTCGGACGACGGATAATTCGGGCTGTGTCAGTGGAGGCCATAGCATATGACTACGGCTGACGAAGGGGAGATGATGAGCGCAGACACCTCGACCCAAGGCCATACCGATCATGAGGCCCTCGGCCCGAGGCCTCACTCTCTGAGTGTCGGTGATGCTGTCACAGTATGTTCGGACGCTGAAGGAGCACCATTCTCCGATTTGTCAAGTGTCCTACCGGGTGGTGGTCGGCTGCAATCATGGTTGCCCAGATGCCTGTCGAGATCGCACATGTCGCAGGCGTCTAGCGTCCAGTTTTTGGGGTGGTCATGAGGTCAACGCCGACCCGTGCGGTTCTAGCCGTGGCGACGATTGCTCTCGTCGCGGCTGCTTGCACGTCATCGACCTCGGAACCTGGCCCTGGTGCTGATCAGACCCGAAACACGGACCCGGACACCACGGACGTGGAACCTTCGATATCAGACAACCCTGAGAACGTCAGGTCACCGGGAAACGGTGAGAATGATGAACAGGCCGAGGCGATCAGTCAAGCCGAAGCCGAGGCGATCGCGTTCAGCTCGGGCTATTTCTATTTCTCGGACGACGCGTGGTCCGACTATCTGGCAGCACTTAGAATAGTGGCAGCCGACCGTGAGGAGTTCATTCTTACATGCATGAGAAGTGAAGGCTTCCAATACTTCCCGGATGATCTGGATGTTCTTGCATGGAAGCCGAGCTACTCTGTCGAGGCTACTTCCAAGGAATGGGCGGATCTGTACGGGATGGGTGAGACCACAACGTTGTTTCATCAGAATGTGCTGGGTGAGATAGCGGTTGGCTACTTAGGCCCTATAAGACCGCAGCCGAACATTACCGAATCATCACCTGAGGCCATCTATCTGAACGGACTTTCGAAGGAGGAATATCGTGCCTACTCTGTTGCACTTTCGGGCTTTGATATCGAGGAGCCCTGGCCGTCGTCGGCCCTACTAGGTTATGGGGCGCCTGACTCCGAAGGTGTCGGCCCGATCGACGGATCGACACGGTTCGAACCCACTGTGGTCAACGAATCGGCATGTCAACGCCAGGCCTTTGAACGCTTTCCAGATCCGATGGCGGTTTCGGATGATACAGAGGAGTTGGGCGACCGTGTTCTGGCCTCGCGCGAATGGACAGATTTCTTGGCCGATGGGTGGCGATGCGTCGCAGAACAGGGAATTGATACCGAATTCGGTGTCGCCAACCTTGTCATTGCTTACCAAGAAGAGCTCGGAATGTTTGCCGAGGAGTTTGGTGATATCTCGAATGATCCAGAGGAGCTGCCGGTAGATTTCGTTGATCTACTCGCAGAAGCTCAGGAATTCGAGAGACAGTTGGCGCGAATTCTGTGGGGCTGTGGAGTTCATCCGATACAAGAACGCGACCGGTTCGTGGAGATCGTCGACACGATTGTGCTCGAATAGACGCTAGAAGGGGATCGGAGGGCTCGACGAGGACGAATTCATTGACAGAGAACAATTCACCCGAGGACAATGTAGAGCTTATCTACTATGAAAGGAGAGACGAAATGAGGACTAGAATTACATTGCGTGCAAAAAGGTCCATGGTGACGATGGTGGTTGGCGCGATGGTTGCAATCAGTTTGTTCGCGGTGCCGGCAAATGCACATACCGGTGGAAGAAATTTTCCCACGGTGTTCGGCGCGTCCAGCAGCCAGACGCTCGCCGATGACAATGTCACCGACGGCCACTGCGTTTACGTGTCCTACAAAAAGAACGGCGCCACCTTTGACAACGGGGCCAAGTCGTGTGGGCCCGTTGTCATTAAGTATAATGGAAGCACGATCACGAACAGCCGAGGTTGCATCACAGGCCACTGGACCTGTGGTCCTTGGGTCCCGCCTCTCATCGTGGCCTAGATGATTTGGCTCTGTTGAGTCGGTCAGGGCGATTCTCCCAACCGGCATAATTCCTTCGGTTGTTAAGTGGGTTGGACAGGCACGGGTAGCTGGTAGGGCGGGTCCGAGTAACAGGTTCTCTGATCAACGGTGCCAAAGCTGGCAATCGAAACTCGGCTACCCGAAGCGCCTGCCGCCAACAACCCTTGGCCGCGCTTTCGTGGCCAAGGGTTGTCCGCGGCACTCAAGAGGGGGCTACTGCCGTCGGACCATCTAGAGTGTCGTGCTCCTGACCAATCGTACGCCCGCCGTCTGGTAGATCATCGCTGGCAACCCTCGTGGACCGTAAAGCTCCGGCGAGGAGGCCTCGGTGAGGCACGGATGTCTGAAGAGGAGTCGCTCAGAGAGGCGGTCGGCGTCGGAGAGTAGGTTCGCCTCACTGTCTCTATTGGCTACCGAGCACACGTTTCGGGGCAACAAAGACTGCCGTACGCCCCTCTTCGCTCATCACCCGGTCGTACTCGTCCCAGTCGTCGTGGGTGCCTCCGGCGGCTTTGAACACTTCTCGCAGTACGGTGGGAAGTTTGGAACTGTCGATGCCGTCCATGGGATCGACCGGTCCGAACATGGCGACCTTGCCTTCCACGCCAACCCACTGCCATCCGGCTCGGAACACCACCGAGGCAGAGGGGTGCTCCCTCCACCGTCGCAGCTTGAAGGCGCTGCCCCTCACCACCATCGCGACCACCCGGCCACCATCGACCGGATGGTCCATCACACCGGCGTTGACCACCGACGAGAGCACCGACCCGTCCGAGCGGGCCACCGAAACGGTGGCCAGTCCGTGGTCGAGTGCGACAAACTCTTGCACCTTGTCTAGGTTCATCTCGTACTCCTTGATTGCTCAGCACAGCCGGACGATGCCATCGATTCGCTGGCCAGGTCACCGGTGAATAACCCGGCCACGGCGCATGATGAAACTCGGGCGACCGAGGACCGCAAGACCGGCTAACGGGTTGGAAGGGAAACAAACGAGATCGGCCGGCGCTCCGGCGGCCAGCTTACGGGGCGATCCGAAGTAGCGGAACGCGCTCTCGGTGGCCGCAGCCTGGGCATCGGTGACACTCAGCCCATAACGATTCAGGCCGGCCACCTCGACGCCAACGTCGCCGTGGGCCAGGTGGAGATCGGTCCCGGCCAACACCGCAACACCCGCCTCCGGCGCGCCTCCGAGGATGGAGGCCACATTCGCCAGTCCGTCGTTGATCAGCCGCCGGCCGGATGAACCCTCCTTCAACTGCGCTGCCAGGCCCTCCATGGCCACCACGGTCGGAACCCAGGCCCCTCCCCTGCGGCCAAGCTCCTTCAGATCGTCGCGTGTCAAGAACAGCCCGTGCTCGATCGAGTCGACACCCGCAGCCACCGCCATCGAGGGTGTCTCGGGCGCAGCCGTATGGATCGCGACCCGACAGTCGTTGGAGTGCGCGACCGCGACCGCACTACGCAGCTCGTCTTCGATGTAGTTCGGAACCGCGCCGATTCCCCGCCTTGGCCAATCACCGATCAGCTTGATCCATGTGGCCGGGCCCCGGCAGGCCTCCTCCACGGCCTCGGGCAGAGCCGGCCCGTCGACTTCGATGGCGAAACCTTCGTAATAGCCACCCGGCGTGGCAATGATCCGCCCGGCCATGTGAAGCTCGGGTCGTTCGGCCTCGTCGCGCAGCAATGCGTCGAGGGTCGACGGATCCCTGGCTCCCTTGTCGGCCACCAGCAGTACTCCGGCGTTGAGTTGTGCCTCTAGGTTGAGGTCCATGACCGACTTGGCCGCCACCTCACCCGTCACCATCTCTCCAACGGACGTCGCGCCGATGTGGGCGTGCGAGTCGGCCAGGCCGCAAGTCGCCACCAGGTGGCGTAGATCCATCTCCGGACGAGCTACGTCGGAGTCGACGAACACGCCGGACTCGATCCCCAGGACCAGTTCGTCACCATCGATCGTGCGCACGTGAACGCTGCCTGGAGCCATGTCAACCACCGTCGGAGGCTAACCAATCGCATACGATGGCGACGTGCCAAACGACCGCCAGAACAGTTCACCGGATGACGATGACCGTCAAGTGGGAGTCGGACCGCACTCGCGTCCTTGGCCTGATGATCCTCGTCTTGACCAGGATTTGCTGGCGGAAGGCGATAGACGCAACGTGGTGGACCGGTACCGATACTGGACCAGAGAAGCGATTGTCGCCGATTTGGACCTGATCAGGCACCCCTTCCACGTGGCCATCGAGAACTGGCAACACGATTTCAATATCGGCACGGTGGTCCGTAACGCCAACGCGTTCCTAGCGTCTGCTGTGCACATCGTCGGAAAGCGCCGATGGAACAGGCGGGGGGCAATGGTCACGGACCGGTACCAGCACGTCATGCATCATCCAGACGTCGTGAGCTTTGCGGCCTATGGAGAACAGATGGATCTGGACATCATCGGCATCGACCTACTGCCAGGATCGGTTCCGCTCGAGACCGCCCGCCTTCCGTCGAATGCGATGTTGGTCTTCGGCCAAGAGGGACCTGGCCTGTCCGACGCGATGCAGTCAATCTGTTCTGACGTATATTCGATCGCCCAATATGGTTCGACCAGATCGATCAATGCCGGGGTGGCATCTGGCATCGCGATGCACACCTGGATCCGCCAACACAAGTTCGATTCCTGACCCGCATGATTCTGAGAGAATGACAATTCCATAAACACCTGATTTCGTTGGAACAGCTCCGGAGTCCGGGCCGTTCTGCATGGTGAGCACCCGCCTAGGCAAAGGACGTGCAAATGTGGCAGTCGCGCAAAACAAGATTGGCAGACGCCGACACGGCCCTGCCCGGAAGAGACACCGCGATCCTCGATCCGGCTCCGCACTTTGTGAACGGAAATCCGATCGTCGGTCCGTTTGCGGCGAACCTCGAAACGATCGTCGTAGGTATGGGCTGCTTCTGGGGTGCCGAGCGAATCTTTTGGACGCTGCCAGGTGTATTCACCACGGCGGTTGGGTACGCAGGCGGTTTCAGCTCCAACCCGACGTACGAGGAGGTGTGTTCCGGAAAGACAGGTCACACTGAAGCGGTGCTCGTCGTTTTTGATCCGGCCGTCATATCTGTCGAGACGATTCTCCAGCGGTTCTGGGAAGAGCACGATCCGACCCAAGGCATGCGCCAGGGGAACGACAGAGGAACTCAATATCGCTCTGCTATATATACGAATTCCGACAACCACCTCGAGGCAGCCTTGGCTTCGCGGGACCGCTACTCCCCTGTCATCCGCACGGCTGGCTACGGGGATATCACGACCGAGATCGAACCGCTGGGTGAGTTCTACTACGCGGAGGACTACCACCAGCAATACCTTGCCAAGAATCCCGGCGGTTACTGCGGTATTGGCGGCACTGGAGTCAGCTGTCCGACAGGTGTTGGC
>CALCCX010000240.1 GCA_937900165.1 uncultured Acidimicrobiia bacterium
CCTCTCATTTTTTCTGTTTCTTTTCTTTTTTTTTTTTTTTTCTTCTTCTTTCTCTTTTCTTTTTTTTTTAATGATCCGGCGACCACCGAGATCTACACTCTTTCCCTACACGACGCTCTTCCGATCTGTCACCGACGCACACGCCACAAATACGCCTAGATTGGTGATTGTGCGCGTACTCGTGACCACCGCAGGGGTGCTCCCGCCGGCCCCCGTCGTCGAGTTTGCCCAACTCTTGGTCGGGCCAGACGGTGCTGCGGTGACCGTCATGAGCGTCATCGAGGTCCCTCGCGACTTCCTGGAAGGCATCGAAACCGAGTCGTGGCGTCCGTTTGACCCAGACGTGACTCCAGCAGGGGACGAGTCGGCAATCCAACGATACGTAGACGAACGGGGAAAGCGCCTGGTTGAGCCGATCGTGACGGCCTTGTCCAATAGCGGGTTCGCGGTCGAGACAGTCTTTGTCGATGCATCTGATCCCGCTACCGCGATCGTGGACGTCGCATCGGCCGTCGAGGCCGACCTCATCATCATGGGAGCTACAAGACGGCTGTTTACCGAGGGAGCGTGGAAAAGCGTGTCAATGAAGGTCACAGCAGACTCGAAACTCCCGGTGTTGCTGATTCCTGCCCCGGCCAGGGGAACCAAAGAAGACGGGAACCCTCCAGATCCTGGCGATCAAGCCGGAATCGAAGCCAACTAGACCGCACCCGTAGCACTCCAAGCCGAGACACGGGCGACTGCCAGAACGCCAGCCGGCCACGCCATTGGCGGCAACCGTTGTGGCTGAGTCTGATTTCTGTCACAGGCACCTGTCAGAGTGGAGGCATGAGGACATTGACTTTCCCACCCACCACTCAAGGATCGAGAGAACCTTCATCCCAGGTAGGCCTCTGCCGCCACAGAGCCGAAACGTTCCACGGCCTGGCCGTCGTCGCTTGCCGGAATTGTGCCGACTTGTCGTTCCATGATTCACAAGGCCAGGTAGCCGGCCGGGTTGGCCTAGCTCGGCTATTTGGCGACTTCGACCTCGTCTCCACGCTCAGGGCGCTGGGGGCACCAGCCAGGGAGGTTCTCGCTTACAGACCACCCAACGCAGGGGCCAAGAAAGTCTTCCGTTGGATACCTGAGGCCGTCTGGCTTCGAGGTGACGACGATTTGTGGTTGGCACACGACGGCCAACTTCTATTGCTTGCCCATAGCTCGCCCTGGGTCACCCGCCACCTACTCGACGGAGCCTGACCGGCCACAAGATTGGCGTAGCGATCTTTGTCCGCACCGGCTCAGCCGGCCGCCATTTCGTGTCGGAACTGGGTGCGATAGAGGTCGGCGTAGAGACCATTTACTGCCAGCAGTTGGTCGTGGGTTCCTTGCTCAACCAGCTGGCCATTGTCTATGACCAAGATCTTGTCGGCAGACAACACGGTCGACAACCGATGGGCGATCACCAGGGCAGTGCGGCCCACCAGCAGGGTCTCCAGCGCTTGTTGGATCAGAGCCTCGGACTGCGAATCGAGATGCGAGGTTGCCTCGTCCAAGATCAAGATTTGGGGGTTCTTGAGAATCACCCTGGCTATGGCAAGTCGCTGCTTCTCGCCCCCTGAGAGGCGGTAGCCGCGTTCTCCAACCACTGTCTCGAACCCCTCTGGCAGTGACTCGATCATCGAATAGATGTTGGCGGCCCGAGTAGCAGTCTCGAGTTCAGCCAAGGTCGCATCCTCCTTGGCGTACCTCAGGTTGGCGCCGATCGTATCGTGGAACAGGTATGTCTCCTGGGTCACAACCCCTATCCCCGCCGCGATATCGCTCTGTTTCAACGACCGAAGGTCGTGCCCGTCGATGCTGATTCGACCCCGCTGTACGTCATAGAGTCTGGGTACCAGATAGCTGATGGTGGTCTTTCCAGCGCCGCTAGGCCCGACCAGGGCCGTCAACGAGCCGGCCTCTATGGAAAAGTCGATGTCTTCCAACGCCCATTCTCTGGTCGAACTGTGGGATGTTGAATCGTCACCGTTCGCGGCAGGGTGGAACCGCTTGGTGGCCTCCAACCCCGTCGGTCCGTCGGTCTGGTAGCGGAACGACACATGGTCGAAGGTGATCGCGCCTTCCAATCGATCCACCCGGACCGGTTCGTCCACCTCGGTGATGTCATGATCGAGGTCGAGCACCTCGAAAACCCGCTCGAACGAAACGAGAGAGGTCGCGAATTCGACTCTGGCGTTGGACATGGCCGCCAGGGGCCCATAGAGCTGGGACAGCAGGGTCGCGAACATGACGACCGTACCATCAGTCAAGCGTCCCTGTATCACCAGGTAGCCACCTACCCAGAACACCGCGGCCGTGCCGACGGCGCTCACCAAACCGAGCGCGGCGAAGAACCACCTACCGATCGTGGCCCGCCTCACGCCGAGGTCGCGCACCGCTGCCGCCTCTATGGAGAATTTCTCGGTTTCGGCGTCTGCTCGATTGAACAACTTCACCAACAACGCCCCAGAGACATTGAAAGTCTCGTGGAGGATGGCGCCCATCGACGCGTTGTGTTCCATCTGCTGCTGGGTGACCTTGCGCAGAATCTTTCCGACCCTACGGGCTGGAAGCACAAACAACGGGAGTGCGGCAACAGCCAGCAGGGTCAGACGCCAATCGGCACGCAGCATCACAACGAGGATCACCGTAAGCGAAACGATGTTGGAAATGATCGTTACGAAGGTCCCCGTAATAGCCGATTGGGCGCCAACCACATCATTGTCGATTCTGGAAACCAGTTCCCCGGTCTTGGTCGAAGTAAAGAATCGCATCGACATGCCCTGCAAATGTCTGTACAGAGACCTGCGTAGGTCGTAGATGATGCCCTCGCCGGCCTTCGAAGACATCCATCGCTGCACTGAGCCCACAATGGCGTTGATGAGAGGAACCGAAACCATGCCGATCCCCAGCCAGGTCAGCAGACCAACATCTTTGTCTGGGAGGGCGTCATCCAACAGACTCCTGATCAAGAGTGCGGGTACGACACTGAGAGTGGAGATGATGAAGATGGTGCCGAGGACGCCGAGCAGCAAGCCCCGATACGGTCGACCGTACGCGAAGACCCTCCGTAGGAGAGCGCGGTCGATATCTGGCTTCTTCTGGTCCTCGTCGTATTGAAGGTACGACCACCAGCCGCTGTGAAAGATGAGGATCCCCTTGGATCGCGAACCAACAGCTTACGGGCGATGGCGTTGGACCTGGACGGGCCTCACCCTGGGGGCCACAACCACTTGGGGTGCCAGGTTCAGCCGGCGGAATCGGTCCCGATGGCAGCGACCCTCCTGTACGCCTCGAATGCCTGATCGTCGAGGTCTGCCAGTTCGACCAAACTTTCGGCGACGAGTGCAGGCAGTCTCGGATCTGAGGGTTCCCGGTAGAAGAGTTGATAGCGGAAAGCGCCTTCGTCCCAGAGAAGCTGTACACCATCCTCCACTTGAACAAGGGCACCTCGGCCGCCCAGAATCTCGATCTCCTCGCAAGAAAGTGCGTCTTCGATTTGGGCAACCGGGCACATTCGACCGACCGTCTCGGCTGACGGCTCAGGGTTCGGACCGACCAGCAGGACCGCGGATTGCCCGTCCTCACGGCGCTCCGAGTAAGGGGGGACGTTCCAAAGACCGAACGCTGCGAACCACGGATCGCCGAGCAGGCCCCCAGAAATTCGGAACACGACTTGACTGGTCACATGGGTGACTCCACTGGGTATTGCGCCAGGAAACTTGATGCCGGGTATAGCTCGTGAAATGTCGGCCCTGGGAGCCTGGACAAACTCATCAACGCCGGTGCTGCCCTTCCAAATCGCGGTGAGAATCCTCGAGGGATCTTGAGTCTGCCCGTCTGCGACAGCCGAATCGAGTTCATCATTCGACCAGTTGAGCCCGCCGGCGGACGTCAGATCGAAAGCGTCAACCGTCGGCAGCGTTGGAATGTCGAAGACAGTCACAGAGGTGACCTCGGTGACGGGGGCGCGACCAATCCATCCTGTGGACCTGTCGCCCGCCGTGTCCAGGGAAGTCTGGCTGCAGGCAGCGCCGATCAAACCGACAACCGCAATCAGCCCCCATAATGTTCGTTTCACTGCCTCGTCCCGCCATGGTCCTTGCCTATACCAAAGAGACGTGCCAAACCCCCGGGGGGTTCCCGCTCGATGGCCGGCAATTCACAACCTCGGGACCGAAACGTGACCGTACTTCGTCAGCCACGAACCCAACCTCCCGTGTTCGAAGTGCCCCGGTTTTCGTTCAACCCAGGATAGGGCCCCAGTGCAGGTTTATCGGCGACCGGGCCATATCCAAGAGGCGGAGGCTGGTTCCGTTGATCATTTGAGCTAGGCAGAGGGGTCGGCGTATCCGGCCGGCACGGTCAGGATGTGGGCGTGAACTCGAATTCGAAGGACTCGCCGGTTTCGAGGTTTGTGACTGTTACCGTGAAAGGCTCACCGAGGGGGGCCTGGCGAAACGGGACCCGAATGGACCATTCGCCGGCCACGTCTGCCCGTTCGCCGCCCTGACCGTAGTCCGAGCCGACTCGGATGCGATCATCTGGAGTCGCGGTGCCGGAATAGATGTCGAATGCCTCCTCTCTCGAACCGGAGCCGAACTCTTGCGACGCTGTGAAGGCGACCGTCGGAGGAATCCCCTCAGACGCCGACTGGTCGTCATCTGAAGGACCCTCCGACGGATCATCCTCCGGCGGATCTGGCACAAAGGTTGCGTCAGGGGAAGGAGGCGTATAGATCACGGTCACTGATACGTCGCTCGACTGGTTGCCGGCGGTGTCCTCCGCGAAAAAGCGGGCGTTTGTCGCAGGCGCCTGAACGAGGAGTCTGATCGACCAGTTGCCCTCGGCGTCAACCTCGGCCTCGGCGAGGTCCGCAGTCCTCGCAAACACTCTCGATCCTGGCGCAACGGTACCGCTGAATGTGACCGATTCGTCTGACACCTCTTCGCCGTCAAATGGCGAAACTATCGTGAGGTTGAGAACTTGATCGAACCGTCCATCAACAACTCCTGGCGGGGCCTGAGTGCCGACCGAATTCGGGGACACCGCGCCGGGAGGAACCCGATCTTCTGGCGGAACAATCACTACGTCCTGACCCGTCGGTTGGGCGCTCTGACCAGCCACTCTCGAATCATCAGGGGCAAAAAGTCTCCCTGGCAGCAACGAAAGGCCAACCACCAATACGACAACCGCGAAAGCGCCACCAAACGCCAAGGCCCTGACACGAGCCGTTGGCCTCTCTGACTTGCGGGCTCCAGGAACGCCTGCTTCGAACAGCATCAGTTCGGCAGACGCGACCGATTCTCTCACCGCCTCGGCGGCATGGCGAGCCCGATCATCGAGGGTCATGCCCATTCTCCCTCGTCGAGTTTCAAACGTTTCGCCAAGGCCTTGCGGGCCTTGTGCAGGTGGACCTTGGCAGTCGACTCCGTGCAGCCGAGAATCTTCGCAACCTCTACTACCGGCCGGTCCTCGAGATAGAACAGAGCCACCGCCTGAGCCTGGCGCTTAGGTAGATCACGTACAACTTTCCAGAACTCATCGTCATCAGTGGCAATTTCAGGCAGAGGGATTTGCCGCCTCATCGCCAGGCGTGTGACCGCTTTGACTTCAGACGTCCGCCTCCTGAAAAGGGAGATCGACTTGTTCGACACCACTCTGCGTACCCAGGCGCCCGGTGCCTCGTAGCGCCCTACCTTTTCCCACTGTTGGTGGGCGGCGATGAAAGCCTCCTGAGCTAGATCCTCTGCAGCAACCCGACTACCGGATAGCGAATACGCCAGAGCGACGACTTGGCGAAATTCCCTCTGGTAGAACGTCTCGAAGTCTTCTGGCATGGTGACGATGCTGGGGTGACCGTCATGAGAATCGGCTCGTTCGGGGCTCATTTGGCCACCTTGCCTGCGATCGCGGTACCCCGTCGGGGCTTGCCTCGTGATCGAAGCCACCCGAGGGCTCCCAACGACGAATAGGCCCCTGTCGAACCACGATGAGCGATAAGCGGTGACCGGGCGGTACTCCCACGCAAGTCCTGCGAAGAAGCCACCCTGGCGATTAAGGGCAATTTGCCCTGTAGAAGAGAAGACCTGGACCTCCCGAGCCTGTTCATAATGTCACTCGTATCAATCGCTCAACAGGTTTACTGGGTGCCCGGCCCCATTTCATCGGCAACGTTACCGGCTTGTACGAATTGCGCCACCTCCGACAAGGTGGGCCAGAGCACCCGGTAGCCTGGCTCGATGCAACTCTTGCTGCTCAACGGACCGAACCTCAATCTGCTCGGAACAAGGCAGCCGGAAATCTACGGTTCAACAAGTCTGGCCGATGTCGAGAGCCTTGCAGCCAGCCACGCTGAGCGCCTCGGAGCAACGTTGGTTGCATTCCAATCCAATCACGAAGGCGCGCTCATCGATCGAATCCATGAGGCGCGTGGCAATGCGGACGGCATCTTGTTCAACCCTGGAGCATTCACCCATACTTCGTACGCCCTGCGCGATGCCATCGAGGCAGTCGAGATCCCGACTGTCGAGGTCCACATCTCGAATATCAAGGCTCGCGAGCCTTGGCGAGCGAAGTCGAGGGTCGCCCCCGCAACCGTCATGCAGATATTCGGACGCGGGGTGCGCGGGTACACGGACGCGATCAACCATCTCATCTCTCGGACAGTCATGCCGTTCAGGACGCTGGCCTACGGCGTCGAGCCAGCTCAGATCGGTGACCTGCGAGTCCCAGGTGGCGACGGGCCCTTCCCGACGGTTGTTCTCTTCCACGGCGGCTTCTGGCGACAGATCTGGGCGAGAGACCTCATGGATCGCCTGGCCGTCGATCTCACCCTGCGCGGATACGCAACTTGGAACGTCGAATTCAGACGAATACCCCCCATCGGCGGCTGGAGGGCCACTGTTGCCGATGCAGCCACAGCTCTGGATTTCGTCGCCGAAATCTCGGCGGATTTCCCTTTGGACCTCGCCAACGTGCAAACCATCGGCCATTCGGCCGGGGCCCAGCTGGGTACATGGGCGGTCGCCAAGGCCGAATTGGTTCGAGTGAGCCGCGTTGTCTCGCTGGCCGGAGTGCTGGACTTGAAGGCCTGCCTGACTGATGACGAAGACAATGGCGTCCGACAATTCCTCGGTCGTGAGGTCGATACCCATCTCGAAACCGTCTCCCCGATCGCACACCTGCCACTCGCGGTCCCCCAGCTAATCGTGCACGGTACCCAGGACGACGCAGTCCCTCGAGACATCTCGGTTCGCTACGCGGCGGAGTCCTCCGAGGCGGGCGACTCGGTCGAGACGCTGTGGCTGGAAGGGGTTGACCACATGGATGTGATAGACCCAAAATCGCCTGCCTGGTCCCAGATCGCCGAGGCCCTCTGACCCCGACAACCTCGCGCAGGTAGAGTACGTCGAGTGATAGACGTCGCCCTGGCAGCCAAATTGCGGGATGCGGGCCTCGAATGGACGCCCACGGTGCACGATCGTTTTGCGATCCCCGCACACGACCTCGACGATCGCGTGTTCTCGCTCAACGACATGTCGACAGAGATCCGGCGCTTCGGGGACCAGTCGGCCATCATGTTCAACGGAGCGGTCGAGTGGTCACTCGATTGGATCATGCGTGAAAAGGTGGTGTGGCTGCCAACCGAATCACAGCTCCGCGAGCTGCTCGGTGATCGGTTCGACAGTCTCAATCGCACTGGCACAGGATTCACCTGCCGGACAAGGTCAGACCCACACGGATTCACCGGAGACACCGCCTCGCAAGCCTACGCCTTGGCCCTCCTCGCCACCCTCTGACACCGTGATTGGACTCGTTCCTTAGGCTCTAGTGTGGATATATCCGCACTAGAGCCGAAAGTTCGGCGCACGATCCGCCGAGGCGTCAACTTTCGGCAGGAATGCGGATATATCCGTAGCCGAGCCTAAGGAACGAGTCCACGCCTGATTGTGTCCATGTGCCCAAAGGTAGCGCTAGCGAAAGTTCCTGCTGACCAGGGGTTCGGTTTCTATGGGGGTAAATGAACGGGCGACCAGGTTGGTGACCCCGTCGCGGTATTCGAGGGTGCCTTCGATTATCAGCCCTGGGTTGCGGCGAGCGACCTTCTTGTTGGCCTCCCAGACGTCAGGTAGCACAACCACGTTGAGCAGACCGGTCTCGTCCTCGAGGTTGAAAAAGATCACTCCCCTGGCCGTGCTCGGTCGCTGCCGATGGGTGACCACCCCGGCCACCCGAGCGGGCCGGCCGTTGCGTTTCAGCTCCAGCGCCTCCATGACCCGCATGCAGCCATGCGCATCGAGGCGAGGCCGGATGAATTCGATCGGATGGCGAACCGAGATCCCGGTCGCCCACAACGACGCCTGATGATGTTCCTGTTCCCCCATCTTTGGCAGTGCGTCTGGGGGGTCGAGTCCGGGTGACAAGGGAAGCCGACCTGGCCCGATCTCGGCAAGGGCCCCGGCTGCCCACATCCCGTCTCGGGGCCCGAGCCCGAGCGAAAACAGCGCCCCGGCCGCGGCCAGACCCTCGAGAGCGTCAACTGGCAATCCGGTGCGGTTGGCCAGGTCGGCGGGGTCACGAAACTCTCCTCCGATCTGGCGGGCCACCTCGACCCTGGTGACCTCCGCATCGCCCAGGTTGCGGACATAGCGGAGACCGAGTCGAACGGCCACCGCAGGCCTCACCGGGTCCTCGATCGCACCCCTTCCTCTCCGCCAACGCATCGCGTAGTAGGAGACGACATCATCGGGATCGGCATTATGGAATTCGATCGTGCAGTCGTATTCGGAGACGTTTACGTCTGGGTCGAGCACCACCACCCCGTGGCGGGCGGAATCCTGCACGAGCGAATTAGGACTGTAGAAACCCATCGGTTGGGCGTTCAGCAGTCCGGCCAGGAACTCGGCGGGCCAGTGATATTTGAGCCAGGCCGACATGTAGACGATGTACGCGAACGACACCGAATGGCTCTCGGGGAACCCGAAACTGGCGAAACCCTGAAGCTTTTCCCAGATCTCATCCGCGGTCCCGCCGATGATGCCGTTGCCTGCCATGCCGTCGTAGACCTCTTGGCGAAGTTTGTCCATCTCCTCGTCGGAACGCTTGTGGGTCATCGCGGCCCGCAGCCGATCCGACTGGCCTCCGTCAAAGCCGGCGCAGCACCTCGCCAACTCCATGAGTTGTTCTTGAAAGATCGGGACGCCGAGGGTCTTGGCCAGGATTGGCTCGGCCAGCGGATGCGGATAGCGGATCTCCTCTTCACCGTTGCGCCGCCGCAGGTATGGGTGAACAGAGCCGCCCTGGATCGGGCCTGGCCTGATCAGCGCCACCTCAACGGCGAGGTCGTAGAAGGTCTTGGGTTTCATCTTGGGCAGCGTGGCCATCTGGGCCCTCGACTCGACCTGAAACAACCCGACCGTGTCCGCCTTGGTCATCATCTCGTAGACGGCCGGTTCCTGGGCAATGGTCGCCAGGTCGATATCGATGCC
>CALCCX010000241.1 GCA_937900165.1 uncultured Acidimicrobiia bacterium
AAGATTGAGCATGGAGAGGTGTGGTGTGAAGGGGGCGTGGGTTTGCGTTTTTTTTTTTTCAAGCAGAAGACGGCATACGAGATATATCAGTGTGACTGGAGTTCAGACGTGTGCTCTTCCGATCTTGAATCTCGCCAATGGCGTGCGATCACCTGGCGACCGGGTTGTGCCAGGTGATCTCGGAGAAACGCGCGAAGTCGGAGTCGGCGCTGATCATCTCGAGTCCGTGTTCGATGCAGAGCGCCGCGAGCGCAGCATCAGAAACAAGATTGGCCCGCAGTTCGTATTCGGTGATGAGCCGACCGAGGATCTCCCTATGTCCTCGCCCGGGCATCGGGGTCCAGACCAGAGGGGCGTCTAGCCATTCTTCGACGATCCGCCACGCGGCCTCAGGTCCAAGCGGGTCGGTCATGGCACGAGGGTTCGTACCGATCCGAACGAATGCAATGAGCGACGTCCATGGAATGCCGACTCGCCGAGTTCCGTTCAGAGCGGCCTCCATCCACGCCTTGGACTCAGGATGAAACGGGCTGGTTTCGTCTACGGCGTAGAGAAGGATGTTGGCGTCGACCAGCATCAGCGAGCGTCGGCGCCCTCGAGAAAATCGAGCGTCTCCGCGATGTTCGACACATCGATTTTCATCCCAAGTCTGTGAGTCGACTGCCGAAACGAGGTGGCCTCGCCGCGGGGAATCAACCCGGAACGGATCAGGTCATTCACAACTTCGGATACCCCCATCCCCTTCTCCCGCCGGAGCCTGGCAACAGCCGCAGCTACATCGTCATCGAATTCGATCGTCGTGCGCATGCCTCTATCCTAACATTGCCGTGGCTGCATTTCTGCATGTCCATACGACCATCGTGCCGCGGAGCTTGCTGACCCGAAGTCTGGTCCTATGCTCGTCACATGGTCAGCTCGTTGTCGTCTTTGAGTCCCCGCCTGCTGCACGTCTTGGGCGTCCAGGCGCCGGTACTGCAGTCGGGCATGCGCGGCGTGGCGGGACCCGAACTGGTGGCCGCGGTCTGCAACGCCGGCGGCCTCGGGGTGTTGGCCGCTCTCCGGCTCGATCCTGATCAGGTGCGAATTGCGATTCGCAGTGTGCGGGAGCTGACGGACAAACCGTTCGGGGTGAATATCTGGCTACACGACGATGTCCGCACTTCACCCGATCCAGAAGCGATCCCAGACGATGTTGTTCAAGGTGCTCAGTCTGTGTTGAACGAACTGCGTCCCAGATTCGATCTCGAGCCCACCCTCGAGCGTCCCGAAGCCGGAGCCGATCTGGTCGACTCGGCACTTGAAGTCATGATCGAAGAACGAATCCCGGTCTTCTCGGCCGGCCTCGGCCTACCGGAGGCCTCGCTCGTGAAACGGTTTCACGGCGTCGGGACGAAGGTCGTCAGCATGGTTGCGACCATCGAAGACGGCTTGGCCGCCGTGGAGAACGATGTCGACGTCGTGGTGGCCCAGGGCACAGAGTCCGGCGGTCACCGAAGCTACGGCACGAAACTGGCCAAGCAGGACGTGTTGGGATCGAGCACTCTGACCCTGGTGCCCGAAATGATCGACGCGGTAGGAGCCTCGGTGCCGGTGGTAGTGGCCGGAGGCATCGTGGACGGGCGCGGTCTCGCCGCCATGTTGGCCCTAGGCGCAGATGGCGTATTGCTCGGCACCAGATTCGTCGCGACCAAAGAGTCGGCGGCGGCGGACATTTGGAAACAACGCCTCACCTCGGGACAGAGAAACACGACGCTCACTGATGGATTCACCGGCCAATGGGCCCGCGTCCTTCAGTCCGAATTCACCGAACACTGGGATGCGGCCAACACCGAGGCGCTGCCAGGCCTCCTCCAGGCAACAGCCGGCGCCGACCTGTTCGCCGCGGCGAAGAAGCAAGACGACGACCAGATGCAGCCACTCTATGCCGGTGCAGGAGCGAGGACGATGTCCGGAATCCCTGGTGCCGGTCAAGTAGTCGAGCAGTTGGTGGCCGAGGCCCGAACCAGCTTGTCCCGATGGTGAAACTCAGGCGTGAGCCTGACAGTTGCCCAGAGGGCGATTTCGGCCCGCGCCCGCTAGACCTGGAAGGGGTTGAAATGGGGCCGTTGTGGACGATACTGAAGGTGCCGAGGGCCTTAGCCTGAGGAAGTAGACTCGGCTCTTCTCCGGACGGTGAGCGGCCGGGTTTTGCGCGTCTAGGCAACCTCGACTGCCTCCACGGCGCTGACCATACCGAGGGCCTCGACCCGTTTTCGCCACGGCCCCAGGCCCACGCGACAGCATCCGGGATCCACAGCAGCGGTTCGTCGGCCGGGCGTTGATGGATGTATGACATTGGCGGCGACGGGTCTGACCCGAGGACCCTGTAGATGACTGCGCGGTCTTGGTGGTCTTGGCCCTCCCTAGCCTCGAGCACGAGTCGACTGACACCGGGGGGTGCAGATGGATGACCGCCGAAGCCACGACGGCAGCGCGGGCGGCGACCTGGTTCCGATGGTCGGCGATGTAGATGACGGACGCGGTGTCAAGTGTGGACATCTCCTTGAGAAGAGACCGTCGACGTTGGTCACTTTCGGTGGCGAAGTGGATGCGTCGCTGGCCCGTGGCCCGAAGTGACCTGAGCCCCCGTCGGGCTGTGCCTAAGTCGGTTGGCAAGATCGTCGCCGCACAGATGAGGTACTTGCGGCCCCTCGCTGATTCGTCGATGAACGCATGATGAGTCATCGGGAAAGGTAGAGGTCAAATCTGCACCTGCCTTGTCGCATAGCGTTCATTTGGAGCAAGGAGGAGCGACATCGACGCGACTGACCGGGAAACCTTGGTTGGCGCTCCGGGTCAATCCACCCGACCTCAGGCCGGATAGTTCGTCTCCAGGTGGTAGGTGACGTTGTAGTCGGCTAGAAGGGGGCCATCTTCGAGGAAGACGACCCGGGAGACGCTCGTGTTGGCGAGCCTACCGATGCGGTTGTGACCATTGCTGGAGAGGCCGAGCAGGGTGCGGATGTAGGCGCCGATCGTGCCGCCGTGCGACACGGCCGCCAACCGCCTGGGTCCATTCGAGGCACCGGCCAGGGCTCGAATCGTCTTGCCGGCTCGATCGCGAAGCTGAGCGTATGTCTCGCCGGTGCCACCCCGATGGAAGTCGTCACCGATTTGCCAGAGCTCGCCGAGTTCTGGGTTGTTGGCCACCAGATCGGCCCAATCTTGACCTTCCCATTCACCCATGTGGATCTCTTTGAGCCCATCGTGATGCTGGGGCTCGTGGTGATCGGCGAAGGCGATCGCGGCCGTCTCGGCCGCCCGCCCAAGCGGCGACGCGAACACGGCATCCACCTGCCCGATCCAGCCACCAAGCGCCTCTGCCTGGCTGCGCCCCCGGTCGTTGAGGCCCCAGTCTGTCTGACCCTGCACCCGATTGTTCACATTCGCGTCGGTCTGACCGTGGCGGATGAGGTCTACGACAACTGCGCCCTCGCCGTGCATCCGCGCCGCGAAACCAACCAGGCCGCCGATGTGGCCGGCGTCGGCGTAGCGGACGAGTTTCATGGATCGGTCCGGCCTGACATCGATCTCGGTGATCGCCGTATTCATCATGAGACCGGTGAACCGGCCCTCGGTGGGAAGATCGAGGACCTGGCGAACCGCAGCAGCGATCACCCCGCCATGGGTGACCACCAAGGCTTGACCATCAGGACCAAGCCGATCAACCAGATCGTCGATGCCGGAAGAAACTCTGGCCCTGACATCCGCCATCGATTCGCCTGTTCCGCCAAACGGCAGGTCCTCCCCATCTCGCAACTTGGCGATCTCGTCTGGGTAACGCTCGAGGATCTCAGCCTCGGTCAGGCCGTCCCAGGCACCGATATCGCCCTCTCGCCAGACCTCCATCTGCTGGTGGGGCTGGTGCCCGGCAATCTGGGCGGTGTGGAAAGCCCTCTCGATATCGGAAGAGAGCACCAGATCGTATTCGCGCGACCCGATCCGTTCACCGAGGCGCTCCGCCTGGCTCCGACCCTCGGCAGTGAGAGGCGTAGACCCGCGGCCCTGCCACACCATGGCCGCGTTCGCCTCAGACTGACCGTGACGAACGAACGTGATACGCACTCTGGCTTCCTCCGCAAAAGAAATCCGGCGGCCGCAACGACCGGCGGATCGATGCTATAACCCCGGGGCCGTCTACACGAAAGCCGAGGCAAACACCAGCGAAACGATCGTCATGACCTTGATGACGATATTCATCGCCGGGCCTGATGTGTCCTTGAACGGATCGCCAACCGTATCGCCGATAACGGCCGCTGTGTGGGCGTCCGATCCCTTGCCGCCGTGGGCCCCTGACTCGATGAACTTCTTGGCATTGTCCCAAGCTCCACCCGCGTTGGCCATGTATATGGCAAGCAGGAAGCCGGAAACGAGGGCGCCGGCCAGGAACCCGCCGAGCGCCTCGACGTTGACCAGTCCGATCGCAATCGGGACGACAATTGCCAAAGACCCCGGCACCACCATCTCGCGCAGGGCGCCCGCCGTGGCGATATCGACACACTTGGCGTATTCGGGAACGACGCCTTCACGCCCTTCCCGCAAACCGGGGATCTCCCTGAACTGGCGCCTGACCTCTTCGATCATCCGAAACGCCGCTCGGCCTACCGCCCTGATCGTCATCGCCGAGAACAGGTACGGGAACATAGCGCCCAGGAAAAGCCCAATTGTGGTTCCAACGTTGAGGATGTTGATGCCATCGGCCAACGGGTTGACCACGCCCTCCTCGACAGCAGCCGCTCCCACCGCCCGGGTGAACGTGCTGAACAGAGCGAGGGAAGTAACGGCAGCCGAAGCGATCGCGAACCCCTTGGCGACCGCGGCGGTCGTGTTTCCGAGGGAGTCGAGGGCGTCGGTGGCTTCACGGACCTCGGCCGGCAGGTGGGCCATCTCGGCGATGCCGCCCGCGTTGTCTGCGATCGGGCCGTAGGCGTCGACCGCAATGGTGATCCCAAGGGTGGCCAGGACGCCGATGGCGGCGATTGCAACACCGTAGATGCCTCCTCCCTCACCCAGGGCCAGATCTCCTGCCCAGTTGGCTCCACCGATTCCGGCGGCCACCACGATCACCGAGTAGGCGGCAGAGCGTTTGCCCTCCGCGATGCCGGCCAGAATGACGGTGGCCGGCCCGGTTTCGGCCTGCTTGGCGATGTCCTTGACTGTCCTGTGGTGGTCAGATGTGTAAATCTCGGAGATCTTGCCCACCACCCATCCAACCGCCAGGCCGGTGATGACAGCCAGCCACAGCCCGATCGGGTTGACCCCATCGATGTCTCCAAAGATCGAGTACGAGAGTCCAAGCACCGCGACGGCTGCCAACAGCATCGCAACGTTGGTACCGCGGTGAAGTGCAGGAGCCAGATCTGCGTCCGTCTTGGCCTTGACCAGGAACGAGCCGATGATCGAAGCCAACATCCCAAGCGCTGCGACAGCCAGAGGAAAGATCATGGCCTGAACCTGGTAACCGGTCCCGCCGAACACCAGGGCCGCGAACGCAATCGGAGCCACCAGCGAACCAACGTACGACTCGAACAGGTCCGCACCCATCCCGGCCACATCGCCGACGTTGTCGCCCACGTTGTCGGCGATCACCGCAGGGTTGCGTGGGTCGTCCTCTGGGATGCCCGCTTCGACCTTGCCAACCAGGTCGGCGCCGATGTCGGCAGCCTTGGTGTAAATGCCCCCACCCACTCTGGCGAACAGGGCAATCGAGGATCCGCCCAGCCCCATGGCTGCAATGATCTCGGCCCCCCGGATCGGGTCCAGTCCGCCGATCTGGATGAGCGCGAGGTAGCCGAGCCCTACTCCCGCAAGGCCAAGCCCAGCGACTGTGAAACCCATCACCGCCCCCCCTCGGAAAGCGATCGGAAGGGCCGCGACAATGCCTCCGGTTCTGGCAGCCTCGGTCGTGCGAACGTTGGCCGCGGTGGCGACCCGCATCCCGATGAAGCCCGCCCCAAAAGACATGGCTGCCCCGATCACGTAGGCGCCGGCGCGAAGAAGCCCGTCGTCGAGTGTCAGGGCGATTGCGATCGCCAGCACGACCACAAAGGAGGCGACCCAGGCGAACTCTCGCCGCAGGAAGGCCATGGCTCCTTCCCGAATGGCAGCCGCCAGCTCCACCATGCGCTCGTTGCCCTGGTCGGCGGCCAGGACCTGGCGGGCGAAGACGGCCGCGACCAGCAGTGCGGCAACCGCGGCCAGCAGGGCGATCGTCAGTACGGCCTCAGATGACATAGAAGGTCTGCCTCCACTCTCAAACGGAACCGGGCGAGTATAAAGCGCACCAACTGGGCCCAAGTCGAACCGCGCCGGAGTGTCGGCTTTTCCCGTTCCAGCCGCTCCCCCTTATCATCCTGCCTCGGCTTGGGGAGGTTGGACCAACAATGCGGCGTTTGATCATTGGCGTGGTGACGGTGGCTTTGGTGGCGGCGGCTTGTGGTTCCGGTGATGCAACAACTGACGACTCCGCTCCAGGCCAAACTACCCAGGCCTCTTCGCCGACCGTCGAGACCTCCGCGGCCACCACCGCACCCGAACCAGAGATGGCATCGGTCACCGCGACCATCGAAGGGGCAGGCGAGCCACTGGCTCGGGCCATCATCGACCTCTACACCCTGGCGCTGAATCCCGGACAAGCGGATCTCCAACCGATACCGGAAGGGTTGGCAGCACAACTGGCCGGCCGCACTCCCCAACTCGACGCCATGTCGATCGAAGGTACCGTCACAACGGCCACCGTGATGGACACCGAGGTGGCCGTGTTTACGTCTGGCGAAGACGTCGTGCTGTTAACCGAATCCGGGGTGGACGCATGGTCGGTGGTCGGAGCCAAGTTGGCCAGCCTCGACGAGGCCGCCTGGTATGGAGACGGGCCAAGGTTCCTGTTGGTCATCGGCTCTGACGCTCGCCCCGGTGAGCGAGTCAATGGTTTCAGGGCAGATTCGGTGCACATCATCTCGATGGCGCCCGGTGACGGCCGAGGATCGATCTTGGGCATCCCGAGGGACACATGGGTGGAAACTTCGTACGGTGGCAACGCCAAGCTCACCAACACCATGGCCTCGCGCGGACCTCAGGTCATGCTCGCCACTGTCGCGATCCTCCCCGGCATCGAACTCGTAGTTTACGTCCTCCTACGTGTCCCCGTTTTGACAGACATGGTGTACGCGGTCTTGTGGCTGTGGTGCTGCCTCC
>CALCCX010000242.1 GCA_937900165.1 uncultured Acidimicrobiia bacterium
AACGTCGTTGGTGGTATTCAAGCGTAGGGTCAGCGCTCCCGAACAATGGGTCGGCCCGGAGTCGGTCGGTGAGCGACGAAAGGCGACGTTCGTTGAACCCCGATCAACTTTGCCGCTGTCGGGCAGGTTCCTCAAGTCAGTGTGGGATCGCAGGCGCTCGGTGTGGGCCTGGGCGGCGGGCTTGGCCACGATGATGCTTCTGACCTTCGCGGCCTGGCCTGCCTTCTCGAAAGACACCGAGGCGATCACCAACCTGATCGACTCGATGCCAAAGGAGATCTTCGCCCTTTTCGGCATGACCGACACGGAATCACTGGCGACGGCTGCCGGTTTCATCTCGTCCCGCACGTATGGTTCGGTAGGCCCGATCGTGATGATGATCTTCGCCATCGGGGGCGTGTCGAGCCTCATCGCCAAGGAGGAGTCACGGGGCGTCATGGACTTGGTGCTGTCCAACCCGCTGCCCCGCCGACGGGTGCTCCTCGCCAAGGCAGCGGCTACCGCGACTCTCGCCCTGTTCATCGGGCTCCTGCTGGCCCTGTTTGGTCTCATGGGCAACGCGGTGTACGGAACGGAACTCGAGCCGTTCAACATCGTGACCGCCAACCTGGGCCTGGCCCTGCTGGCGTTGTGTTTCGGTGGCATCGCCCTGGCGGTCTGGTCATTGCTCGGCACAGGACCGGCCATCGGGATCACCGCCGCCATCGCCACTGCTGCCTGGTTCCTGAACGGCCTCGGAGCGATCGTTAACACTCTGGCACCGCTGCGGCTGCTCTCACCGTTCTACTGGTACCTCGGGGACAAGGCCCCTCTGACGAAGGGGTTCGATCCGCAGTACCTTCTACTCCTGGCTGTCGCCCTCGCCGGTGCAGCCGTCGCCGCCTGGCGCTTCGAGACCCGCGACCTCTCGGTCTGAACGGCTTCGCGTCGAAAGGACCCGAGGCAGCCACAATGGCCAAGTAGCGATGCAGTTCGGACCGGAAGGGTTCAGCCGGCTGGCGCCGTGAGGTCGTCGACCCGGTCCCGGATGAACCCAAACAACTGGACCGCCTCCGCCTCGTCCAGCACGGTGGCGGAATTGCTCACCGCCCCGGCCACCACAAACGATCGGCCTTCGCCTGTCTCGACGACCCACGACATGGCAAGCACCCCTGGCTCCGAACCGCCCTTGAACCCGATGTATGACCATCGACCGGGTTTCAGGATCTGGCGGCTCTCCTCCCCGTCTGCAAGTCGGCCGATCGCCCCGAAAACATCTAGAGGCGATGCGAACCTCGAGGAATTGACCACCGACCTGATCGGCAACCCGAGCCAATACCCGACCTACATTTCGGTGGGTGAGGACATTGTCGTGGTCAGAGTTCCCGGCGTTGGTCCCAGAGTCGGCACCGACAACCACCCTCACCCTGGCAACCGACGGCCCGACCCTGAGTGGGCGTCGGACCACTCAGGGTCACGAACGGATCGAGGCCAATCGTTCTTGGGGTTCTGAGGGTCGCCATAGCGACCCTCAGAACCCAGGGTTGTACCCAGGGTACGGCTATTGGTACGCCTCGATTGGGGGGCAGGAGCAGACGATGTGGCGGTCGCCGTAGGCGTTGTCTACGCGGGACACGGGGGACCAGTATTTGCGGGCCCGCAGGGCCGGCACCGGGTAGGCGGCCTGTTCCCTGGTGTACGGGCGGTTCCAATCCTCGACCAGCAGGTCGGCGGCGGTGTGGGGGGCGTGGGCGAGTAGAGAATCCTCATGGGCAAGGTCACCGGCCGCGACGGCGTCGATCTCCGCCTTGATCTGGATCATTGCATCGCAGAACCGATCGAGCTCGACCAGGGCCTCGGACTCGGTGGGCTCGACCATCAGCGTGCCGGCCACCGGAAACGACATCGTCGGAGCGTGGATCCCGAAGTCGATCAGCCGCTTGGCCACATCGTCGACCGTGACCCCGGTCTCCTCGGTGATCTGACGCAGGTCGAGGATGCATTCGTGGGCGACCAGCCCGCCCGGGCCGCGGTACAGAACCGGGTAGTGCTCATCGAGCCGGGCGGCGACGTAGTTGGCGCTGAGGATCGCCACCTCTGTCGCCTCGGCCAGCCCGTCCGCACCCATCATGGCGATGTACGCCCACGAGATGGGCAGGATTCCGGCCGACCCCCACGGCGCGGATGAAACCGCCCCCACCCCGGTCTCCGGACCGGACGCGGCCAGCGGATGGTTGGGCAGGAAGGGTGCCAGATGGGCGCCGACCCCAATCGGGCCCATCCCAGGTCCGCCGCCACCGTGGGGGATGGCGAACGTCTTGTGGAGATTGACATGTGACACATCTGCTCCGAACTTGCCAGGGCGCGCCAGCCCCACCATGGCGTTGAGGTTGGCGCCGTCGAGGTAGACCTGACCGCCGTGCTCATGCACGATTTCACAGATCTCGCGGATTGCCTCTTCAAAGACTCCGTGGGTGGACGGGTAGGTCACCATGATCGCCGCTAAAGAGTCGGAGTTCGCCGCCGCCTTTTGTCGAAGGTCATCGACGTCGATGTTTCCATCGTCGTCGGTGCCAATGACAACCACCCTCATTCCAGCCATCGTGGCAGAGGCGGGGTTGGTACCGTGGGCAGAGGCAGGAATCAGGCAGACGTCTCGGAAAGCCTCCGCCCTGGAGGCGTGGTAGCCGCGGATGGCCAACAGGCCGGCGTATTCACCCTGGGAGCCTGCATTGGGCTGGAGCGACACGGCGTCGTATCCGGTGATCGCCACCAGCCAGGACTCCAGCTCTGAGAACAACTCCAGATAACCCTCCGCCTGGTCAAGCGGGGCAAACGGGTGGAGGTTGGCGAACCGGGGCCAGGTGATCGGGACCATCTCGGTCGTGGCGTTGAGTTTCATGGTGCAGGAACCGAGGGGGATCATCGAGCGATCGAGTCCGATGTCCAGGTCGGCCAGGTGTCGAAGGTATCTGAGCATCTCAGTCTCCGTCCGATGCTCGTGAAAGACCGGATGGGTCATGAAATCAGAGGTCCGTTCAAGACCGGCTAGCCCATTCGGCGCTTCTTCGACCAGGTCATCGATCTCCTCATCAATCCCGAATACGTCGAACAGGATGCTGACAGTATCCACCGTCGAAGTCTCATCGAAGGACAGCGCCACCCGATCGGGGTCGACAAGACGCAGGTTGATCCCTCGCTCTAGCGCGGCGGCGAGAAACTCCGCAGCCTCTCCTGGTCCAACCCCCACCGTCAGCGTGTCAAAAAAATGGTTCTGGATCTCGTACCCGGCCCGTCGCAAACCCTCGGCAGTAGCCGCGGTCAGCCGGTGGACGCGGCGGGCAATGGCCTGCAACCCATCAGGGCCGTGATAGGACCCATAGGCCGCCGCGATGATGGCCAACAGAACCTGGGCGGTACAGATATTCGAGGTTGCCCGCTCCCGCCTGATGTGCTGCTCGCGAGTCTGAAGCGTCAGGCGATAGGCAGGCCGACCTCCTGCATCGACCGACACACCGACTAGACGTCCGGGTAGCGAGCGCTGAAGTTTGGTCGTCACTGCCATGAAAGCGGCGTGCGGACCTCCGAAACCCATGGGCACACCGAAACGCTGACTCGACCCGATAACGATGTCGGCTCCGATCTCGCCTGGGGACCGCAGGACGGTCAGGGCCAAAAGGTCGGACGCCACCACCACCAATCCACCTGCCTCGTGGACTGATGCAAATAGATCACGATCATCCTGAACGAGGCCAGAGCTGCCGGGAAACGAACGCAGGAGCCCAAAAATGTCCTCGGGGCGATCGATCAGGGGGTCGCCGATGACCACCTTGATCCCGAGTGGCCCTGCCCGCGTCTCAAGCACTGCGATTGTCTGAGGGTGCGTATCTGAATCGACAAAGAAATTGTCGGACCGGCCTTTGGTTGCGCGGTGAGCGAGAGCCATCGCTTCGGCGGCCGCGGTCCCCTCGTCGAGGAGGGACGAATTGGCGATGTCCATCCCGGTCAGGTCCGCCACCATCGTCTGAAAATTGAGGAGCATCTCCAACCGACCCTGTGAAATCTCAGGCTGGTACGGGGTGTAGGCCGTGTACCAGGCCGGGCTCTCCAAGATGTTGCGGGCGATCACCCCAGGAGTCGAAGTGCCGTAGTAGCCCATCCCGATCAGCGAGGTAAAAAGCTCGTTCCGATTGGCCAACTCGCTCAACCTCGCCAGGGCGCCGACTTCAGACAGCGCCGGGGGTAGAGGCAAGGAGTCGTCGCGGATCGAGGAGGGAACCGCGACATCGACCAGCTCCTTCAGAGTCCCGAAGCCGAGCAGGTCCAGCATGGCAGTACGCGCGACAGCATTTGGACCGATGTGACGATCAGCGAAACGTTCTGATGGTTCGATGGGTGAGCGTTGCAACATGGCAGCCTCCGATGGCGTTTAACCGGCTGCCCCATCTGTCACGGAACCTGAGAGTTTTGGACGCCCACCGTCGGCCGGGTGTCCTTGTCCCCTTCGGTGGGTCCTTTGCTCGGACCGCTCTCCAGATGCGTCTCATCGATGATCGCGGTTCTGTTGCCTGAGAGATTCCGGGGCGGTTGCTCCTTCGGCAGCTCATCATCGGAGGGTGATCCCCCACCCTCCTGAAAGCTTCTCCCGCGATCAGTATTGGTCATCGTCGCCGGACGACGCCCCGACGACGCCCCCCAATCTAGCAAAGCCGGAGGACACTGGCGGCAGGGCCAATGCAGGAGACCTGGGTTGGAGCCGGCCTCAGTCTCTGTCGTTGCCGTACGCGGCGACCAGCTTGGCGAGTTCGTCGGCCACCAGGCTCATCTCCTCGGCGACAGTTCCAGTCGACGTTGCGCCCTCAGCGGTGACGTCGGCCGCCTCGGCGACCCCGGTGATGTGAGCATCGATGTCCCTTACCCCTCGCGAAGCGTCAGCAACCGAGGTTGACATTTCTTCCGCGGCGGACGCCTGCGCCTCCACCGAATCAGCAATGGCCGACTGAGCAGTATCGATTTGGGCGATGATCTCGCTCACCTCACTGATTGCCTCGATCGCCGCCCGGGTGTCGGCCTGGATCTTCTCGATCCGCTGCCCGATGTCCTCGGTGGCGTTGGAGGTGGCGGCCGCCAACTCCTTCACCTCGTTGGCAACCACGCTGAAACTCTTACCGGCCTCGCCTGCCCGAGCCGCCTCGATGGTCGCGTTGAGTGCCAGCAGATTGGTCTCGCCGGCGATCTTTGCGATCGTCTCGACGACATCACCGATCTCTTCCGAAGAACTCACCAGATCCGCGACGATCCCGTTCGTATAGGCAGCCTTCTCCACAGCCGCGCCCGCGATCTGGGAGGCACTACCGGCATTGGTCCTGATGCTGGTGACCCCTTCTTTGACCTGGTCAACGGCGGCCGAAAGGCGGGAGGCGTTTTCTGAAACCTCGGTCGATGCCCTCGACACCGCGTTGGCCTGGGCAGCAGTCTCTTCGGCAGTGGCCGCCAGCTCCTCAGCAGTGGCCGCCATATCGGTGGACTTGCCATTCACTTGCTCGGCGAACTCGTTGACCTGGCCGAGCACATGACGAACGTTGGCCGCATCGGCCTCGGTCTTGTCGCGAAGCTCAGCACGCTGGCGGGACCCGGCCAGCAATTCGATCGCCGCCAGCGCCAAGATGTCGTTCTCACTGGTCGGGACGATCTGCACATCGAGGTCGCCGTTGCCGATCCCCTCGACAGAGATCGGAAGAGCGTCGTGTAGGGAAAGAGTGTAGATCTCG
>CALCCX010000243.1 GCA_937900165.1 uncultured Acidimicrobiia bacterium
TCCTATCATTGCCTGTGATCGTTTGTTTTGTTTTTCGTTTTTCATTCTAGCTCTTATTTTTTTTTTTTTTTTTTCAAGCAGAAGACGGCATACGAGATATATCAGTGTGACTGGAGTTCAGACGTGTGCTCTTCCGATCTTGGCGTCGCCGTCTTCGACCATTTCATCATCGCCCATGTCCATGGCAGCCATGCCTTCGAAGTTCATCGGCATGCCGCCTACGACGGAAACCTCGAGTTCAGCGAAGAAGTCGATTTCAAACGCCTCGATGACCTGGTCCACCAGATAGTTGTCGGATGCTGAAGTTTCTCGTCCGACCATGAACTCGTGCACGTGTCGTCCCTCGTTGGTGATGATGAAACGGACTCTCTGGCCCGCCTTGACGCGAACGACGGACGGGCTGATCGAGTTGTCCGTGAGAACGAACTGCACCTCGCCGGCCGCGTTGGGTTCGACGGCGCCAATCGACGCGATGGTTCCGCACGAGGCGGCGATCAGGGTTGTGGCAGTCAAGAGTGCGGTCCAACCAAGTTTGCCGGCCCTTGGTTGCGGGGGCCTCCTGGTCGAGAACTTTCCAAAGGTCATGGCGGTCTCCTCAGAGTATGTAAAGGGTCGTGAACACAGTTAGCCAGATCACGTCGACGAAATGCCAATACTTGGCACCGGCTTCGATCTTCCATTCGGTCGATTCATCAAGGGCGCCCGCCTTGGACTGGAGGTAGAGGGAGGCAAGGACGAGCAAGCCGCTTATCAGATGGAGTGCGTGAGCCCCGGTGATCAGGAAGAAGATCGAACCGTAGGGGGTAGAGGTTGGGAATTCTTCGAAACCGGCTGACCATTCGACCCCCACAATCACCAGGAACAGAATGCCAAGTCCGATCGTGAGCACCAGGCCCGCTCGCAGACCCACCTGGTCACCCGCCGCCGCGGCCTTTTCTCCCCTGTGCAGGGTGTAACTGCTGGAAAGTAGAATCGCCGTCAGGACCAAGCCCAGCGGGATGCTGAGGGCTTCTGGACGCTCCAAACCCGTGAATATGAATCGGATGGCGATGAGAATCGCAAACAGGAAAGCTTCTGAGATGATGAACATCCACAAGCCGTACCGCTGAATCTCGCGGTAGTTCTCAGGAACGTGGGCCTGCGCGGTCATGCTGTGCCTCCATTGCCGCCGGTGACCGTCGCATGGGCCGGCTGCTCAGAACCGAATCCGTAGGGATCGCCAATCACCTCTGGCTCGCCATCGAAATTGAGTTCTGGTGGGGGCGACGTGGTCATCCACTCGAGGGTCCTCGCACCCCAGGGGTTGTCCCCGGCCGGTTCGCCATTTCGCCACGAAACGATCGCGTTCCACACGAAGAAGATGAAGCTGATCCCGAGGAAGAATCCTGCCAGGGAAACGAACCTGTTGACACTCTCCAAATTGGGCTGGTAGTCGGCGACCCGACGGTTCATCCCGTTGAGACCGAGCCAGAACATTGGTAGGAAGGTCAGGTTGAAACCCAGGAACATGATCCAGAAGTGGATTTTGCCCAGCCGCTCGTTGAGCAGGCGACCGGTCATCTTTGGGAACCAGTAGTAGATCGACGCGAACAGTCCGAAGATCCCGGCCCCGACGATCGTATAGTGGAAATGGGCAACCACCCAGAACGTGTCTTGGAGCTGAACGTCCGCAGGGACGTCCGATAAGAAGACACCCGTGACGCCGCCTATCAAGAAATTGAAGATGACCGCCAGGGCGAAGAGCATCGGCGTCTTGAGCCACAGCCGACCCCGCCATAGCGTGCCAACGGCCGCCAAGAAGATCAGTCCGGTTGGCACCGAAATCGCTTCGGTGGTGAACATGAATCCGATGTTGGAAACGGAGTCGGCGTTCACGGTGTACATGTGGTGTGCCCAAACCACGGCACTCAGGACGCTGATCCCGATGATGCCTCCGACAGCCCACTTGTACCCGAATAGCGGCTTGCGGGTGAAAGGTGGCAGAATCTCGAGCATTGCGCCGAGGCTGGGTAACACCATTACATAGACGGCCGGGTGCGAATAGAACCAGAAGATGTGCTGATAGAGGACTGGGATGCCGCCGAGCACGGGGTCGAAGAACGCCCCGCCCGCAACTCTGTCGAAGATGGTCATCGAGAGAGCGACTGCAATGGCCTGGGTGAAGATGAGGCTGAGGATGGCAGTGAAGAGGATCGACCAGGTGAAGATCGGTAGACGATTCCAGGTGAGCCCAGGGGCGCGCATCTTCACCGCGGTTGTTACGAAGTTCACCGCAGCCACAATCGACGAAAGCCCTGCGGTGATGAAGGCCAAGGCGTAGAAGAGCTGGCCGGGCCGATTCACCTCCGCCAGAGGAACGTAGCCGGTCCAGCCTGTGTCCCAGCCTCCCACGAATTGGCTACCGATGAGCAGTGCGGCAACCGGGGGCCAGAACCAGAAGCTCAGGGCGTTGAGCCGCGGGAACGCCATGTCTTTAGCGCCGATTTGCAGAGGCATGATGTAGTTGCCGAATGCACCGGATACTGCGGTGACCGCAACCAGAACCATGATGATGCCGTGCAAGCTCATCACCCGGTTGTAGGAGGCAGGCCCGAAGATCGTGCGGCCGGTCTCAATGAGTTCGGCGCGCATGAACATCGCCATGAGACCGGCGATGAGGAAGAGGAGGATGAAGAAGACCGCATACTGTATGCCGATTACCTTGTGGTCCATGTTGAAGCCGAAGTACCGTCGCCAGCCGGAGGGGGAATAGGCCACCGTGGGTCGGCCCAACCATCCTTTACCCCATGTTTCCCATGCCCCAACTCCGAGGAACCAGGCGAGCAGGCTGAAGACATAGCCCACCACGACTACCGGTTCCAGCGACATGGCGGACAATCCGATGAGGCTGCGAATCGCCATGGTCAGCAGTGCGCCTGCCAGGAACCCGATTCCCGCCCATAAGGCCCCTCTGAATGCCAGTGGGAGTCCTCGGCTGCCTATGGCCGGTGCGTCGTCTGGTGCGTCGGTGGTCGTTGCCATTTGCCCTCCCTCAGCCTTCGTCGCTGTCTTCGGTCATGTCCATTTGGGTGTCTTCTGTCATGTCCATGTCTCCGTCCTCGCCCATGTCCATTTGGGTGTCTTCGGTCATGTCCATGTCTTCGTCTTCGGTCATGTCGATCTCGGTCGATTCGGTCATGTCCATTCCGTCCATTGACGCCGGCCCTCCGGCGTTCGCGAGCCAATCGTCGAATTCGTCCTGCTCAACGACTCTGACCGGCAAGAACATTCGGGCATGACCAGTGCCGCACAGCTCCGCGCACTGAAGGCGGAATCCGTCATCGTCGGCAAAGTCTCCGTTCTCCAGAAGCGTGATCGTCAAAGAGTTCATCTGGCCAGGTATTGCATCCTGCTTGAGCCTGAATGCCGGGACCCAAAAGGCGTGGATGACGTCGCTGGACGTGATGTCGAATCGAATGGTGGTGCCCACCGGCAATACCAGCTCGGCGGGGTTCTCCATCGTGACTCCCTGTTCGGGGAACGCGACGTCCCAGTGCCACTGAACGCCATCGAGTTCGACGATCAAGTCGATCTCTTCTTCTTGGGCCATCGCAAAGATTCCGGTCAGGCCCGGGTGGAGGAACACCAGTGTGGCCAGCGCCACCGAGATCCAGAACCACGCACGGGAGAACCCGCGGTGATCCGCGATCGGTGGGCCGTCCTCGCTGGGTTCTGATACCCGCCAGCGCACCAAGGTGTAGATGAGCACGGCGAGCACCACGGCCATTACCGGAACGGAGTAGATGAAGAGCAGCTCGATTGCCTTGTCGGTCTCTTCGCCCTGCTTGCTGGCCAACGTGGGAGCCAGGTTGGTTGTCAGAACGGCCCATTCGCCAAGCGCCGTGAGAACGGCCCATAGCACGCCCACCGAAACCAGATCTTTGCGCTCTGTCGTCATCTCCCACTCCACAACGCCGACAAATTGTCGTTGTAGACTAACCACACGATTGCCAGGGTGGTGGAAAATCGGGGGTAAACATCGCGACCCCAAGTTAGGGCCAAAGGTCCTGATTCGTCTCGAATGCGGGTCCAGCTTCGGTTTGTCGAGGTGCCGGCGAACTCTCGGTGTTTGGCACTAGGCGCTAGTGGCGCGCATGATCATCCTGGCGACCTCCTCGTTTGCATTGACTGGCACGATTTCGACGTCAGGATTCGAGCTGGAAAACACCCTGAAGATCTCATCGGCAAATGCCTGACCAATCGAAGGCACTCCCTTGAAGTCCAGGATCACCGTGCGGAAGCGGTCGAACCGGTTGAGCAGCCGTTTGGCCTGGGATCGAGAGACCAGCAGTTCGTCACCGTACGCGACCAGGTCAACAGGGACGATGGTCTTGTCGAATCCGAACTCACCATCGTCACTAGTGAAGGCGGCAAAGATGTCGCTGAGGGTCGTCGCAGATTCGGTGCGCATCGTCATGGACACAGAGGTTCCGCCAGGATCCTCGGGCCAATGCTCTTCGCCGAGGATCCAATCGGCGTCGGTCTTGTTGCTGTGGGTGAAGTAGGTGCCCCCCGACAGTATGTGGAACTCGTCGAATGCCCGTGACGAGAAGAAGATCCCTTCACCGCTGTGCCTCTGAGGATCGGTGGTGACCTTCCCCTTCGAAAGCTCCAGCACCGCGTGCCGATCGTCCTCAAGTTCGAGTTCTGTAGCGATCTTCCGGAAGATCCCGACACCATGATCCACAACAGTGAGGACCGTTTCGGCCGCGGTGTGGTCCACCCCTATGAGAACGTCAACCGACTCCGAGTGGTCAATCACGTTGTTGATCATCTCCGTGGCGCCGTACTGACATATCTCGAGAACGTTCCTAGAAAGCCGACCCTTCAGGATCGGAGAGAGCTCGTCTGTCCAGACTTGGTGTTCTTCGAGACCGTCGACAGCATGCGTGAAGATCTTGTTGATCTCAACGAGTGAGTATTGGCCGGGACCGGCTCTCTCGATTGTGCGGTCGTCGACTAGCTCCCGGATGTAGTTGTGGGCCGTGTGCCGTGAAACGTCGAACCGTTTCCGAATCTGGTTCGCAAGGTGAGGCGCATCTGCGGCGATTGCCTCAACCACGAACGCCCGAACGTCGCTTCTGCTCACTGACCGTTGTCTGGCGATGGTTGAACCTCCGACTGTCTACATTCAATATAGACACTTGTGTCCATATTCGCCGTCCCGACTGTCAACATTGGTTCACGGAGAGGCTCCTAGTCGGTGACTGCTTCGTCGGACGGGCCGCCATTCACCCAGAACAACTGGAGATCATCGTGGAGGCTTTCTTACGACAACGTCCGAGAGAGCCGCAAGCATTTCCTTATCGGATGGCCGATTCATCGATCGTGCGATCGTGAACGCAGCCAGACGCACCATCGCCCTCGCCTCGCACCGGGGCGCAGACGATTCGGCAACGACCTAGCAGTTGGCGATGAGATCGCCCCTTATGCCGGGACCCTCGGCATCCTCACCCTTCAAGAACACGCCGCGGCCAGTCACGGTGGTCCCGTCGAGGGCCAGCTCGACTTCCCCTCCGAGGGAAGTGTTGGCGTCCCACGTCGTACCGAAGTTAGTGCTGTCGAAGATGGTGATGTTCGCCGCGCCACCAAAAGAATCCTCCGTGAACTGGCTGACGTCGAGGTTGAACGGATCGTCATACGAGACGAGATAAAATTCGAACTCGGTGTCTCCGACCTCTGCGGGGTCGAGCACACACAGGATCGCGAATTCGAAAACGTCGCCGTTGTCCAGAGTGACGGTGGCCGTCCCGTTTCCGGTAGCGGGTGCTGGTGAAGCCGATTGGTCGTCCGGTTCCTCAGCAGGTTGGGTGTCGGCGGGTTGTGTGTCTGTCGTGTCGGCAGGCTCGGTGGCGCCCGGACTGATGTCCTCGGCTTGGGTGTCTGCCGGTTGGGTATCTGCCGACTCGGTCTCCTCTGCGGTTGCTCCAGGGGAGGTCGGTGTGACCGTTTCGGAGTCGGACGCACCACAGGCCGCGACCACGAGCATCAGAGCGGAAACCATCACAAACACACTGAGTATCAAATCCCCCCACGACCCACACTCCCCCCCTGGTGGCATACTGGGTGTCGGACGCTCTTCCTTCTCTCGCTTTCTACTCGCATATTGCATTTCTCTCATCATCCGACGCAGACACCGAGACGGCTCTCGCTCAC
>CALCCX010000244.1 GCA_937900165.1 uncultured Acidimicrobiia bacterium
CCAGGCCGATGGAGGGGGCAGGCGGCGGAGTTCGTCACGGTCGACGATCCGAGCATCCTGACCGGCGATTTCGAGGCCGAGCTGGTTGCCGACGACGAGGATGGCCGCTACGACACCCTTCGCCTCACGATCGAGGTGGACGTTCCCGAGGCGGGTCGGTACATATTGTCTGGGAGAATCACGGGCAGCGACGGAACTTCGGCCTGGCCGATCGGGGCAGATGAAGAACTCGAAGCGGGTCGTGGGCAGATAGTCGAGGATGCCCCCTTTGATTGGCTGCGGGACTCCGGGGCAACCTTGCCACTCCTGTTGACCGAGCTTTCACTCTCGAGCGCAGACCTGAACAGCTACGGAACCAGGACGGATCTCGGCCCCCTGCCCGTCGCTGAAGAGGATCTTGATGGCATAACCGGACCTGTGATGGGCGAGGCCGAGCTGCGGAGCGAGATTGCGGCTGCTCGCGTCCTGTGGGAAGGCGCTGCGTTGACTTCGTACATGTACATGGGACGCGTGTGTCGGTGCGGCAACGATTCGTTTTCGCTCGTGTCCGTGGCGAACTCTGAGATTGAAAGTGTGGACAACTTCGGAAGTGGAGGTGGTGCAGCGAAACCCGACGATGTCTGGTCCATTCCGGCGATGCTCGACCGGGCAGAAGAATTGCTCGATGAAGGGCGCCTCACCAGATTCGCTGCTCACCAATACCTCGGCTTTCCAGTGGAGGTATCCACGAGCCGAGACGCCAGGTTCGGTAGGGGCGAGATCTGGGTTCGCTCGTTCGACCTCATCCCCGGAGATGAGACTCGCGAAATGCTTGCCGAACGTGCCGCATTGTGGTCGGCGAGCGCACCATCCAATTACTCGTTCGAAGTCCGCATCTTCTGTGGGTGCGGAGATGACGGCGACTGGATCCTGACCGTCGATGACGGAATCTTGGTCTCTGCTGTCGATGACAAAGGCAACCCGCCAGCGGATGACGGCACGGACCCCCTCATGAGGTTCCTTTCGATCGACGGCATCTTTGAGCGACTCAACGAAGTGCTCGACGATCCGGAAAACATCCAGAGATTCAACATTGCATTCGACCCAGGCACGGGCCGGCCCACCATGTTCACCGCTATATGGGATAGGACCAGCTCGGGACTCGATCCACCACCGCGCGATCTTCACGGCGAGATCCTTTCTTTCACACCCGAGCAGCCGTAGAGGCGAACGAGCAGGCTCAGGCCAGGGATTCGGAGGTGATTGGCCTCCACTCGCCCACCGGGATGCAGCCGAGAGTCTGCTCTACGTTTCGAGAGTCCTGGTCATGGCGCCGAGACGGACCGGGAGGGCCTCGGTGAAGGTCAGATCGCGGACACGCGCGGGGCCGCCCCAAAGCAGTTGATGGCCTTTCAGGCTGCGGACCTTGCGTACTCGGTGTAGCCAGCGTTGCTGTTCTTCAAGGGTGGCATCGCGCCGCGGCCCGGCGGTCCCCACGAGGCGCAGGGCCGGGGGAGCGGCGAACCGGCCGCTCGCCAGCGACTTCAGCCAGAAGCGCTTGGAAGAGTCTACGGCCATGACGCAAACCCGTGGGTCGTTTGTGATGTTTCGGCCGAGCTGGGAGGCGAAGATGTCGAAGAATACGCCGCGGCCGGGTTCAGTCAGCATCACTGACGCGATGGGGGTGACGTGCGGCGCACCGTCTTCGCCGATGCTCGCTATCGAATAGGCGAATGAGGACCGGAAGGCGCGCCGGAATACCTCCTGGGTGGCCGGCCACTCCAGCGTTTCTCTTTGTGTCGTCATTGGGTTCCTTTCGGATTCTGGAGCAGTGGACTGAGAACGTGGCGAACGGTTTCGTCTACGAGCGCGTCCATTGAGTCCGGCGGTGGCTTGCCGTCGACGAGTGAAGGCCGGACTGCGGCGTATGGGACGTCGACGACTGCAAACCTGATCCGCTGGAGCGAGGCGGGGTCGCGGGCCCCGAACGCAGCCTGGATCGCGCTAATACCTGCCTGCATTCGCCGCTGGAGGTCGATGTTGTCCTGTCTGAGTTCCTCTGGCCATGAGTGGTGGAGCAGGTCGGTGCTCCTGAACAGCAGCAGCAGGCGGGCATCGCTCAGGTTGGTCCGACTCCAGGCCAGCACGTGAGCCGCAGCTCCAAGCGCGGCCGCTAGCGGATCGGGGTGGTCGAGCTTGGCCTGGTAGCCATCTTGGAATCGGCGCACTGCGCGTAGCCAGAGGGTGGCCACGAGGAGGTCCCGGCTCGCGAATCGGTGGTAGAGCGAGCCACTCGACGCGTTGAGGGCTTGGGCGACGGCGGTCATGGACAACGTGGCCGGTCCGGAGTCGACGACTAGTTCAAGCGAAGCATCGAGGATCTGGTCCTGAGTGAAGACGGCAGGTCGAGGCACGTATTAGAGGATAGTCTCTAATATCCGCTATCCGCTATCCGCTATCCGCTATCCGCTATCCGCTATCCGCTCAGGTGTCTCCGCGGGTCAGTCGCCCGGCCTCCGTGCTCATCGGGAAACGTCATCGGCGCAGGCCTGGGCGTAGCGAGCGGGCGGCGAGCCAAAAGTGGACGTGAACTCCCTGGTCAGGTGGGTTTGGTCGCTGTAGCCCAACTCGAGAGCGAGTTCGGCCCACTGCGGATCGTTACCGAGAGCGGCTTCGCCGACCCTGCGGACCCGGCAACGTTGAATGATCCATTTCGGGTTGATGCCGACGTGTTCGGCAAACAGGCGTTGGAGTTGGCGAACGCTGGTGTCCAAGCGCTGAGCGAGATCATCGACCCGACCCAACGTGGGGTCCGAGGCGATCAGCTCGACGGCCGAAGACAGCGTCTCGC
The DNA here is from genome assembly GCA_937900165.1 of uncultured Acidimicrobiia bacterium. Lineage (GTDB taxonomy): Bacteria > Actinomycetota > Acidimicrobiia > Spongiisociales > Spongiisociaceae > SZUA-232. Next base: position 2,831 of record CALCCX010000244.1, read on the forward strand.
CGACGGTGGCTCCGCTCGGAGCCAGGCGAGAAAAGAAGCGGTGGATGAGCCGAATCTGACTCTCGTTGTCCCCCTCCGCCCCCACCTCGGCGGCCAGCCGAGTTCCGGCATGACCGAAGATGTCTTCGATAGGCAGGGTCCGATCGGTCACTGTGCGCACCTGGGCGTTCATGAATGGCCGGAATCCGCCCGGCCGGAACTTCACGCCGAGCACCCGGCCGCTTCCCTCGAGATGCCTGGTGAATTTGTCGCGCTTCACCCCGACCACCGTTGCTTGGCCGTTCTCAAACACCAGGTTGACGGCGGGATGGGTCACTACGTCCTGGTCGAATGGCGCGCTCAGATCCCATCGAACGACCCAGGAGCGATCGATGAACCGGTCCAGCGGCGGATCCGGAGCATGGAATGTCAGGTCGAAATGCCGGAAGCCGTCCCTGGGGCGGACGATTCCTCGAGTACCTGCGACCAGCGGCTCGCTCATGTCAGCACGCTAGCCGCCCGATGTCGCGTTTGTACAAGACGTGACTGCGGGCTCTCGGTAGCGTTGAACGGATGACAGAACGAATTGAGATTCTCGACGGCATGCTGGCCAAGATCGCTTCGACCATGGCGGGGGTGCGAGCCGATCAGCTTGATCTACCGACCCCCTGTCCGGATTTTGATGTTCGGGTACTGCTCGATCATCTGGTGACATGGCTCAGGGTGTTCGACGGTGCCATCAACGAGCGCGTCCTCGATTGGGACCCGAACGCCGGCCAAACGTACGACGACTGGACCGAAAGGTTTACAGCGGCCGGCGAATCGGCTCTCGGCGGTCTGCGCGCTCAAGGCTTTGACCGGCCGATGACCATGACCACCGACCCGATGCCCGGCCACGTCGTGCTCGAAATGATGCTCATGGAATACGTCGGGCATGGTTGGGACCTGGCCGTGGCGAGCAACCAGCTCAGTCCGTTCTCCGATGACGAGGTCGAAGTCGCCATGACCTCGGCAACGGGACTCATTCAGTCAGAACACCGGGGGTCCCAGAGCTACTTCGATCACATTGTCGAGGTCTCAGACGCGGCCGGCCCGACCGAGCGTTTCGTGGCTTTCCTAGGTAGGGACCCATCCTGGGCCGAGGAGTCGTAGTATTGGTGATGGGTCCGGGGATGACTTATCCGAAGAGTTGGTGCACAGGATGCAAGCCGGCCACGCTGGATACGAGACGTTCCTGATTGTCTGCCCGGGCCCAAACGCTTCTTTCGCTTGGATACAGTGCGTCTTCGGGAGTCCTCGTAGCAACTCATGGTGGACTCACGCGCCGGTGCGAGGATTCGAGGCGAGGAGCGGGAACCGGACTTGGCCCTGCGGCGTCTATTGGTCATGAGGCCCACCCGTGCGCGAGTACATGTTCGGTTTCGGCGCCGTGGTCGATCTGGGCGGCGTCAGGTCGGCCTGGTCGGGAGCGACCGAGACCGCCGACGGGATCTACCTCGTTCGCGACGGCGATAGGCTTCAGCTCTGGTCGCCGACCCCGGTCGATCGCTTGACTGTGCATCGCTTGGATGACCGCGGCATAGTCGTCGTCGATCTGGTCGTCGACTCCGAACGGGCGGCCTCACCGACCGGGCCAGGCGTGGTCCTGACCCGACAGCCGTGGGCCGGGTTGGGGTCGTTTGAGGCCATCGGGATCGCCAGACCGTTCGAAGCCAACCTCGGAGTGGCGATCTATGACGACTCCGGGAACCCGGTCGAAGCCGTCTACTCCGGCAGCCTGTCGATCGGGACCATAAGGGCCACCACGTACGCCGTGCAGACCGAAGACTGGACGCAAGCCTGGGCGCCCTTTGCCGTCAGGGCCGAAGGATTGGTCCCGGGCGAATACACGATGGTGCTCAACGCCCAAGGGGGAAGCGACAACCCACAGACCCTACAACTTTCGTTCACGGTCGCTGAACCCTCTGTCACCGAGACTCAGCTCGCCACGTCGGCCGAGCTCGACACCGTGAGATCCCTCATAGATCTCGCCAAGGCAGTACCTCGGCGTCCTCGGTTCCGCTTGCCGAGCAAGTCACACTCGGCATCAGCTTGGCCGAAGCAAGAACACTCACGCGAGAACAGCTTGCCGACCCCGACTCATGGATATCCGACCTGCAACAGTTCGACGGATATGAAGGCGCGCCACGCTGGCGCGATCCAAGTTTGTCCGGATCACCTCCGGCCCCATCCCCCATTGCGCCGGGCCGCCGCTTCAATGGCCGGCCGCTTTCGACGGTCTCCGCCAGGTCAACATCGAACCGATCGGAGGCGACTCCTGCCTCCAGTGGTTCGGTGTCAGCCTCTTTCTGAATGCAACGGGAGAGATCGAAGCCGTCATCCTCGATCTCTACGGCCCGTAGCCGTAGCCTGGATCCACCGACTTAGGGAAGCGAGTCGCCCGGCGGGCCGCGTCGGTGCTGAGATTTGGGGTTGTTCCGGCTTTCACGTTGTGTGAGAGGGGCCAGGCGTGAGAAGTCCTTGCCATGACTGGCGAGGCGGGCGAGGAGCCAATCCGTGCGGTGGATTCAGGCTTAGGGGCCGCGCGGATAGGTTCAATGTGCGTTGGGTCAGGAGCCGTCCTTTCCCGCTCTAGACCCTGTCGGGGGGCAACGCCTAGCGTTGCTTGGCCGCTAAGGAACCCGAAGGGTTCCCGGCCACGGGACCAGCTCGGGAACGCTTCGCGTTCCATAGGCTCGCTAGAGCTCGCCTATTCGCTATCCCTCTAAGACGAGTCGAGCCCGACGAGTCCGCGGGTATGGGTGCCGGTTGGCATTCATGCTATGATATTCTCGAATTCCATGGAATACGGAGGTAATGTGACCATGGCGGTCCAGACGGGTAGAGCGGTCCAGACGGGTAGAGCGGTCAAGGACGGTCTGTATGAACAGTTCGCTCGCATCGGCAAGGCAGTCGCCAATCCGAAGCGCATCGAGTTGCTCGATCTCCTTTGTCAGGGCGAGCGAAGCGTCGAGGTTCTCGCCGATGCAGCCGCGATGGGTGTGACGAACACGTCGGCCCACCTTCGGGTGCTGCGCGAGGCCCGGCTGGTCGGCACCCGCAAGGAGGGGACGAGGGTCTTCTATCGATTGGCCGACGAGGCGGTGTGCGGTTTCTACTTGTCGTTGCGTGATCTGGCCAGCGATCGGTTCGCCGAGGTGGAGCAGGTGACCCGCGACTACTTCGAGGCCCGCGATGAGCTCGACCCGGTGGGAAGGGGGGAGCTGCTGGCCCGCGCCGGTGACGGCGACGTGATTGTGCTGGATGTTCGGCCAGGTGAGGAGTATGAGGCCGGCCACATCCCCGGTGCGATCTCGGTGCCGCTCAGCGAGCTCGAACAGAGGCTGGCGAGCTTTCCCCCGGACGCAGAGATCGTCGCCTACTGCCGGGGACCGTACTGCGTTCTCGCTCCCCAGGCCCTGGAGCTTCTGCACCGGCACGGCTTCCGGGCGCGCCGTTTGGAGGAGGGACTCCCCGAGTGGCGTCAGGCAGGGCTTCCGGTGGCGGTAGGAAGGGAACGTCGAGCGTGAACGCGTTGTTCATTCTCAACGATCCGCCCTATGGGACTGAGCGCAGCTACAACGGGCTGCGACTTGCAGGATCGCTCGCCACGAAGGAAGGCGAGCACGTGCAGGTGTTCCTCATCGGTGACGCGGCAGCCTGTGCGAAGGCCGGGCAAAAGGTACCGAATGGCTACTACAACGTCGAACGCATGCTCCGGTTGGTGACTCGGCGGGGCGGTGAGATCGGTGTGTGTGGAACGTGCATGGATGCTCGGGGCATCACCGACGAGGAACTCGCAGACGGGTGTCACCGCAGCACCATGGACGAGTTGACGGACTGGACCGTGCAGGCCGAGCGGGTTCTCGTCTTCTGAAATGCCGGCTGACATGAGACACGACTGATGCAAGGAAAGGACGAACAATGAGCGATGCCAGGACAATCGTGATCCTGGGCGGCGGGGTAGGCGGAGTGGTAGCCGCGAAGACGCTGCGCAAAGGGCTGCCCGAACAGCATCGAGTGGTCATCGTGGACCGCGAACGAGACCATCTGTTCGCACCATCTCTGCTTTGGCTCATGACCGGCCAACGCACAGCCGCCAAGATACGCCGCCCCCTCGACCGCCTGGCCAAGAGATCGGAAGAGCACACGTCTGAAATCCAGGCACACTGATATAACCCGTATTCCGTCTTCTTCTTGGAAA
>CALCCX010000245.1 GCA_937900165.1 uncultured Acidimicrobiia bacterium
GGACCGACTTGCCACCAGACCCCCCCTGGAGGCAACCCTGGGGGCGATAGGCGGCGGAGCAGTAAGGGACAGCGTCAAGCTGGCCGCTTCGGCCGCGACGATGGGTCGGTCCGTCAGGACATTCCTGGCAGGGTCGGCAGAACCGAAAAACCAACTGAGCGTGATCGCGGTTCCCACCACCTCTGGCACCGGATCCGAGGTCACTCGCACCGCGACCGTCATAGACGACGGCGCCAGAACCTGGGCGTGGGGTGAGGAACTCAGACCCGATCTGGCACTTCTCGATCCTCGATACACAATGTCATGTCCGCCGGGGGTGACGGTGCGAGCAGGAGTTGATGCCCTCACTCACGCCATTGAGGCTTGCACCGGTCAGGCCGCTACCGACAGGGTTCAGCCGTTGGGGACCGAAGCCGCCCAACTGCTGTTCGCCCACCTCCCCTTGGCCACCCGAAATGGCGACGAGATCAGCGAGCGGGCAGCAGTACAGCGGGCGGCGACCCTGGCCGGCATCGCCATTGACCAATGCAACACTGGCCTGGCCCACGCCATCGGCCACGCGCTCTCGACAATTCACGGCGTACCCCACGGTATCGGGGTCGGTATCGCGCTTCAGGCGACGATCGAGTGGTCAATGGCAGGCGACCCATCCAGATACAGTGGCCTCGTAGAGTCACCCTCGTCGTTTCCCGACCGTATCGATCGGCTGTTCGACGAGATCGGATTCCATCTCCATGCGGCCGCGTTCTTCCCGGGTGACCGCGATCAGGTTCGCCTCGCCGCGGCGATCGCATCAGAAGAAAACCTCCCAATGTGCCACAACAATTCGAGAGTCCCGGGAGAGGCCGAGTTCGTGGATTTAGCCCAAGCGACCTATGAAAGGTGGGAGGCGGCAAACTCGTGACCATTGTTCGCATGGAGGTTACAACCCATGAAATCGAGCTAGACCCACCCTTCCAGGCTGCGTGGGACCCCACACCTCGCACCGCCTTCCCAGTCACCATCGTGAGAGTGTTCGACTCTGGCGGGGCGGTCGGAATCGGATCGGGAGGGACTCTGGCCGACCTGCACGAGTATCAGCACCTTTTCGTAGGCGAGGATCCACTCGATCTGGACCGGCACGGCAAGGTGATCGCCAATATCTCGTTTCACGGCGCCAGAATGTGGCCGCTCGATGTGGCAATCTGGGACCTGGCCGGCAAGCTGGCCGACCGACCGGTTTGGCAAATGGTCGGTGGCCGGTCCAACCGTGTGCGGCCCTACTTGTCCACCGGCACCCACCGCTCGGTCACCGAGACCGTAGAGTCCGCAGAGCAGGCACTGGCCGTCGGATTCGGGGCAATCAAGCTTCGTTTCGGACGGCCATCCCTAGACGATGATTTCGCAACGTTGGCCGCGGTGCGAAGCGCAGTCGGCTCAGAATTGGAGATCATGGTCGATTGCAATCAGGGATGGCGCATGCCCTGGGATACGACTCCAACATGGACGCTGGAGATCGCTCGCACAGTGGGCGTGAGGTTGGACGAACTCGACGTCTTCTGGATGGAAGAACCACTGCATCGGGGTGCATACACCGAAATGGCAACATTGCGCTCCGAACTCAATGTTCGGCTCGCCGGCGGAGAAATGACCAGAGATTCCCACGAGTTCTCGGCCCTGCTCGACCACGGCAGCCTCGACGTGTACCAGCCGGATGTGGTCCTCACCGGAGGCTTCGGCGGGTTGGCTTCCTTGGCCGCCGCGGTTGAGGCAGCCGGAGCACTCTTCACGCCACACACTTGGGGCAACGGCATCGGACTCATTGCCAACTGCCACCTCGCCGCAGGAGCCGCTGCCTCGCCCTACCTCGAGTACCCATCTGACGGGTCGCAATGGTCGATTGATCGACGTGACTATCCGCTGGTGAAGCCGATGGTTCCGGACGCGGACGGAATGCTCGCTCTCTCAGAAGAACCTGGCCTCGGACTCGAACTCGACGAGGAACGTCTGAACTTCACAAAGATATCGGTGCGGACATACTCGGAGCGAGACTGACTCAGCGGATCTGGATCGATCTGACCTACGAGTCCACGAACCTGCCTAACCGGGGCTCTAGAGCCGTCAGCGCAACGGGATGTCGAACTGTTCCTGGATCAAGGCGCCGCCTCCGAAAGAGACCTTGAAGTCGAACAGGCTCTGGTTCAATACCCGACCCTGTTGTTCGTTGCAGGTTCCGAAGTTGAACCACTGCTTGCCCGAGGCTCGTGCGGACTCGATACAGGCCTCGAAAACAAGGTCCAACGCGCCGTTCGTTCGGCCATCCTCGTTCGAAGCAATGTATTGAGCCATCGAGGAGGTCGGCGAATCGAACAGAACGACTCCCCCGCAAACCGCGCCGTCGTCCAAGGCGACAACCAGGCCGATCTCTTCGGGGAACTGAGCGGCCAGTCCGGTCATCTCGGACAAAGAATGTACAGGGGCCGCGGAATGAGCATCTGCAAGGCGCTCGGTCAAAACGGCCCAGTACGCGGGAAGATGAACAAGGTCGGTACTCAGTTCGAGGCCGGCTGTTTTCGCCCGCCTGAGCGACCGTCGCCGGTTGGAGTTGAGACCCGGTGAATCAGCGAGCCTGATCGCGACGGCTATGTCGCATCGAAAGCGGAAGGCCTCTGCTCGAAACAGCGCGTAGCTCTCATCATCCATCGGTCGTTGGTGATAGACCGACGGGACCGGTTTGTATCGCAGCGTCTCGAACTCGGCGGAGAACTCCTTGCGGACAAGATCGAGAACCTCAACCACCGACTCCCCCATCAGCCGACGGTCTCTGACCAGCCCGCCGTAGGACAACCCAGGGTGAGAGACGATCCTCGACGGATCTACAGGGTCGATCGCGGCAGGGAGCACCGCGGCAGCCACCTCGTCTATCGTCACGACGATGGACCGATCCTCGAATCGATCGCCGTGGTAGCTCAAGAAATGCCGGGTATGCATAAACGAGATCGGAAGAGCGTCGTGTAGGGAAAGAGTGTAGATCTCGGTGGTCGCCGTATCATTAAAAAAAAAAAAAACGCGAA
>CALCCX010000246.1 GCA_937900165.1 uncultured Acidimicrobiia bacterium
TTTTTCAAGCAGAAGACGGCATACGAGATATATCAGTGTGACTGGAGTTCAGACGTGTGCTCTTCCGATCTCGACGGCGGTGAAGAAGGCCAAAGTGAAGGCCGTTGCTCGACTACCGGCCGCCAGCCCCAACACGGCGAGGATTCCGAACAGAGCCAGCCCGGCGAGATTGCCGTGAAAGCCGGGGTTGTGATCGATACTGAGCCGTCCTGCGACATACCCGGCCACTCCGAGACCGGCAAAAAGGAAAAAGGCCATCAACATCAGTACGACCAAATCGTCTTGGGCAACCTGGAACAGCACCGCGCCGAAGAAAACCAGTAGGCCCATCAGGAGGTTGAAGGAGAGGCCGGCAACGGTCCCGATCAGTACGGCCCACCAGCGGGCTTGACGCAGACCGGAAATGCCCTGTAGTCGATCTTTCACTGGGGTCTTCTCATGGGATGGCATGCTAGGCGTTTGAATATCCGCCAATCCGAGGCCTGATGTTGCGAAACTTATTGGAATGTCGGCTGGTCCAACGGATCGGCAACCATAGGGAGGGAGACACCACACATGGTGATCAACAAATATCTGGCGGAGCTGATCGGGACCTTCATTTTGGTCTTCGTCGGGTCGCTTTCAATTGTGACGTCCGGCATCATCTCGGCCGGAGCGTCGCCTGCGGCGCTCCTGCAGATCGCGTTCGGTTTCGGTCTGGCGTTGCTAGCGGCGATCTATGCCGTCGGCGACGTATCAGGCGGACACTTCAATCCGGCGGTGACCCTGGCGATGTGGCTGGACAAACGCACTGACACAACTGATCTGATCGGCTACTGGATCGGTCAGCTCGTCGGCGCGTTGCTCGGCTCGGTCGGCATCCTCGTTGCATCGAACCAGGATGTGGTTGCCGGGACCGCCACGGTGCCAGGAGGCACGGCGGCTTCGGCGTTTCTGATCGAAATAGTTCTCACCGCAGTTTTCGTTCTGGTGATTCTGGTCAGCACGGTTCGTGCACCGAAGGTAGCCGCTATGGCCATTTCGCTCACGCTGGTTGCCGTGCACCTCGGTGGTATCGCAATCTCGGGGGCCTCTGTGAACCCGGCCCGAACGCTCGGTCCGGCGATTGTCGGGGCCAATGGCACCGATCTGTGGGTATATCTCACCGCCCCGTTCATCGGCGCGGTGATCGCCTGGGGCCTATTCCGCCTGTTCCACACGGAAGACGCGGTGGCCACTTAGAAGCGCCAAGGTCGAATCGAGAAAAGAGGCCGGGCGTCCCGCCCGGCCTCTTCGCGTGCGGCGCGGATAGCGGATAGCGGATAGCGGATAGCGGATAGCGGATAGCGGATAGCGGGCATCCGCTACAACAGCGGATCCTCCAAATATTCCTCCAGGCCGGCCACCCACCCGGTTGGAAGACCCCAGTGTTTTGCACCCTCAACGACCATCTCCATGTATGTGCGAGACGGAGTGTGGTCGCCTCCGTTGTGGGCTCGGGCACAGGTATGGGTGATGATGGAGTGGCTATGACCTTCCCGATCGACCGCCTTGAAAGTCTCGATCGGTACTCGACCCTCCCTAGCTTCTGCCTCGTTCAGGTTCTCCAGGTCGGCTCGGGTGATAGAGAACACCGCCCCCCATACGGTGTTGCCTTCCTCTGCATGGACTGACGGAAGACCTCCGTTCCAGACCGAGTCCTTGATCGGAAACGACATCCGAGTCTCTGGAAGGTGTGCGATGAACAGGAATTCTGCGTTGGGCACGAGCCCAGCGAGACGCTTGGGTGAGATATGGGCCGTGTAGGCGAAGAAGAGAGGGCGAGTCAATTGGTTTCGATTCCTGGGTCGGCCTCGAATGCTAATGCCGGATCTCGGGGCTAGCCTGCCTTCCCATGTCTAGCTTCGCTTGGGCCGACACCCTGGCCACCTTGAGTGCTGGCGAGTCGCTGACTCGGTCCCACGCCAGAGCGGCGATGACCGAGATAATGGAGGGAAGAGCCACCGCGGCCCAGATCGCAGCATTGATAGTCTCGCTGCGTATCAAGGGCGAGACCGTCGAGGAAATGACCGGCCTCGTCCAGGCCATGCGCGATGCGTCGCTAGCCGTTGAGCTCGACACGCCCGATATCGTCGACATCGTCGGGACGGGAGGAGACAGATCGGGAACTTTCAACATTTCCACCGCCGCCTCTCTGATCGCGGCCGGGGCAGGAGCGAAGGTTGCCAAACACGGCAACCGATCGGCCTCTTCGCTGTGCGGATCTGCCGACGTCCTGGAGGCTCTGGGAGTGGTCATCGATCTTGACCCGGACAAGACCGCCGAGATGTTCAGGGACATCGGTTACGCCTTCTTCCTCGCGCCTGTCTATCACCCAGCAATGCGCCACGCCGGCCCGGTACGGCGCGAACTCGGGATCCGGACCGTCTTCAATTTCCTCGGACCACTCTGCAATCCTGCCGGAGCGCTCAACCTGGCAGTCGGAGTTTCAGACGGTTCGATGGCCAACCGTATGGTCAACGTACTCGCCGACCTGGGTACCAGAAGGGCCTTTGTGTTTCACGGTCACGACGGACTCGACGAACTGAGTATCAGCAGCCCATCATCGATCTGGCGTCTAGATGATGATGGTGAAATCAGTCAAGGTGAGGTCACACCAGCAGACTTCGGTGTTGCACCAGCGCCGCTGGCTTCGGTGTTGGGCGGGACACCAGATGAGAACGTAGCGATTCTCAGATCGGTTCTGGCCGGCGATCGTGGACCGAAGCGGGACATATCGGTGATCAACGCAGCGGTTGGTTTGGTCACCGCTGGAGTCGCCGACGAATTCGCTGAGGCCGCGGACCTGGCTGCCAGGGCGATCGACTCTGGGGCAGCCAGCGACGTCTTGGACCGAGTCGTTGCCAGGAGCCAGGACTTGGGAGCCGAGTAATCCTGTAGCTGGCTCGCTATTGACCCGGTTGCTGGGTTTGGTCGCCTACTACTTCGGCACCGATCTGGTTACCTGCCAGAATCGACTCCAGGGCCTCGGAGAGCCTCAGTGCCGTCGTTTGGCCGATTTGTCTTCCGATTATCTGACCGTCGCGGATAAAGAATGTCTCTGGGAGGCCGAACACGCCGAACTCGATTGCGGCAATGGATCCGGGATCTCTCACGTAGATGAATTCTTCTCCCCAACCGAGTTCGTCCAGGAAGGCGATCGAAGCAGATTCTGGTTCTTGAAACGAGATTCCGATGAACTGCACACCCCGATCGGCGTAGATTTCTGAGGTGGCGAGCAAGTCAGGGTGCTCAAAGCGGCATTGGATGCACCAGGAGGCGAAAAAGTTGACCACGGTCACCTCGTTTGCATCAGCGACGTCGCGCAACGAGATCGTTTCGTCCGAACCCAGCAGTACCAGTTCGACGTCCGGCGTCTCGCGTCCCATCAGTTGGGAACCGAACTGGGAGGGGTTGACCCCGAACCGGCTGTCTACCACTGCGATCAGGATCGCGACAACAATCGTCACGAGTCCAATCACGCCGTATCGTTTCGTCTTGGTCATCCGCAATCACTCCTGGCTCTCGCGGTCGCGACATCGAGTTCCCCCCGGACGTCTGCTGGGACATCCTCTACGCTGGACACGGCCTCCAGATAGACGATTGCGTCGCATGGCCTCGCCAATCCGTCCATCAGGACCAGGCCGTAGAAAAACTTGCCTTCTGCATAGTCCGGATCGGTTTCCAGTGCCTGCTGGAGGTACAGCTCGGCCACTTGGGTCTCGCCGGAAAGAAAGGTCATCCACGCGACTCTGCCGAGTGCTTGCGCTCTCCTCGTCGGTGCCAACGCCCCGTCGAGTCCTCCAAGGTAGTTACTCAGGGCATCGGAGAAATTTCCCTCCTCGAAGTAACGGTTGGCCAGGGCGACTCGCATTCCGGCGATCTCTGGGTTCTCTGGGTTGGCCGCGATCACAGCTTCGATCTGATCGTTGCTCACCTCGTCGAGATTGACCCCTTGACCTGCACCACCACCGGTTATGAACCCGCCGATTCGGGGACGGATGGCTCCTGCCGCGAGCACTGTGACAACCACGAAAGTGCCGATCAGAATGACCACACCGACAGCCCGGCGAGTGCTGAATCTCCGGGTGCGGCTGGAATCAACGTCGGAGATCGATGCAATTGCTGCTGATACGGACTTTGATTCCGCCTCATATTTCGCTCGGAGTTCCCCGGCGATGGCGGCGTCTATGTCGCCGGCGGCCAATTGACCGTCGAGATCGTCGAGGTCTGTGTTCGCTTGCCTGAGTTGGGCCTCTAGACGAAAGAGTTTGTCGGATTCGGTGGAGCCCAATTCGGTCATGGCCCGCTGCTTTCGTGCTCGACCCGGCTCGATCCAACCCGAACCTGATTGCGGGCCGTTGCGATTCCTGCAATCGCCACCGCGGCCGGAAGAAGCCAGAGGATGGCCGTCAATCCGGAGAACTGGGGATCGAGCCGGATTCCTGGGAAACGCTCTTCCAGCCTCAGGATGATGTCCTCGTCTGTCCATCCCTCATCCACTCTGGCCTCTATGTAGGCGAGGATGTCCCTCGCGTATCCGGAGGGCGAACTGGTAACCGATTCCCCCTGGCACACCGGACACTTGACTCGTGACCCGATTGCGCTCGCCCGGTCCGCGTAAGGAGAAGGAGGATCGCCGACGATCAGGCCCCAACCGATGATCCCGATGAAGAGCGCCGAGAGCAGGGTGACGGTGAATCGTTTGAGGTTTTCAGGCATCGGCCGGCGCACTCTCTCGACGTCGAACCCTGATCTCACCCAAGCTGATGACGGCGCCGAGAGCCGTCATCAAACCTCCGGCCCAAACCATCCACTGGAGCGGGTATCGCCAGACGTTGAGCGACACGCTCTCCGCGTCAAGGATGGTAGGCGACAGGTAGAGGTCGCCTGCCAGTGTCGTGCGCACGGCAGGCGTCTGGATGCCCTGCAAGGTTCCGACGTATTCGTTGATCCGTGGCTCGAGCACTTCTAGGAACTTTCCGTCTCGGCTGATTTCGACTCTTGCCCCTATTACCCGCCTCGTCGGTTCGTTACGGACAAATGGGCTCTCGTAGGTCAGTTCGAATCCGGCGAAGGGGACCGTCTGGCCGAGCGGCAGGACCAGCTCATCCTTGATGACGAGGTTGGCCGAAATGGCTATCCCTACAGCCAACACGGCGACTCCGATATGGCTCACCTGTCCGCCCCAATAACCCGGTTCGCGTACCAGCAGCGCCGCGGCTGCGGCTGGAATCGAAGTCTCGGTCTTGGCTGCCCTCTTGACGGAGAGGTCCCAGAGGTGACGGACGATGACGGCGACTACGAAGGTGCCCAGGGTTGGAACCAGGACCACATACCCGATTCTGCTCACAAAAATGACCGTGGCGGCGCCCACGCCAAGGGCAACCGTGAGCGGTGTCTTGATCCGGTTCCACACGACGCCAGGATCGGCGACCCGGTAAGGGGTAACAGGTCCGATGCCCATCGCCAACAGAAGTGCGAAGGACAGTGGGATGGCCCAGCGGTCAAAGAACGGTGGCCCAACGCTTACCGTCGCACCCTGGAATGCCTCAACCAGCAGAGGGAACAGCGTCCCGGCAAGCACCACGAAGGCGAACACAGATAGGAGGAGGTTGTTGAAGAGGAACACTCCTTCGCGACTCACCAGCGAATCGAGGCGAGGAGTCGATGCCACCAGGTGCACCCTGGTGCCGAACACGGCCAGCGAGCCCACAACCACCACAATCAGGAAGCCGAAAATGGCTGGGCCGATCGGAGATTGGCTGAAAGCATGTATCGAAGCAATGACCCCGCTTCGAGTGAGGAAGGTCCCGAGGATCGTGGACGCGAAGGTGCCGATCACCAGCACGTAGTTCCAGGACTGGAGAACTCCCCTCCTGGCCTGGACAATTGAGGAGTGAATGAACGCGGTAGCGAGTAACCAAGGGATAAAGGACGCGTTTTCGACCGGGTCCCACGCCCAGTATCCGCCCCAACCCAGAACTTCGTAGCTCCACCACCCTCCGATCACGATGCCGGCAGTGAGAAACGCCCACGAGATCAGCGTCCATCTCCTGGTCCTCTCCAGCCATTCCGCCCCGCTTCTGGCGTTGAGCAGCGATGCCATTGCGAACCCGAATGGGATGGTCAGACCCACGTATCCGACGTACAGGAGGGGAGGGTGGATCGCCATCATGATGTGGTTCTGCAGCAAAGGATTGGTGCCCCTGCCCGCCGCCGGAACGTCCAGGGCTGCCCAGGGGAGGGGACTCGAATCCAAGCATCCGATGTTTGCTGCATTGGTGCACACTTCAAATGGGTTTGACACCGTGAGCATCAAACCGAAAAAAAACAGCCCGACCATTCCGATTATCGACAGTGCTCCGACTCCAAGGAGGTCGTCGCGGTCTTTCTCGACCTTGCGCCAAACGAGGTACGTGAGGACGGCGATCACAAGTCCCCAGAGCACAATCGAACCCTCCAGCGCTGCCCAGGCAGACGCGATCGTGAAGATGAGAGGGGTCCCGCTCGCGTAGTTGTTGGCGATGTAGGCAATCGAGAAGTCCTCAGTGAGCAGGCCGATTTCCAGCGCCGCCATCGACACGACCGAGCCGACGAGCAGAAGCGCGGCCGATCGCTTCAAGGACTCCCATCGTATTTCTGATCTACCCATCAGCGCAGGAAAGCCGGTGATGATCAGGCCGAGACACCCCGCGAAGGCGGCCAGGACGCCCAGAAGGCCAAGGTATGCCATCAGGTCTGATCGATGGGAGGCGTGTAGCGGGGATCGTCTTCATCCGACCGATACTCTTCGTCATGCCTGATCAGGAGCAGGTTCGAGCGGAATTCGTCACCTTGCCATGATCCTTCGACCACTACTCCGACGTTTTCTCGAAAAAGTTGCGGTGGAGTACCGGTGTGGAGGACAGATATCTCTGTTGCTCCGTCGTCCACGACGAAACGTACCCCCTCTTGGGTGGCTACGACACTGCCTTCCTGCACCAGCCCGCCGAGGCGAAATCGTTGTCCGTCGTCGAAATCGGCCTGCTGGGTCACGGCTTCTGACGGTGTCAGGTAGTAGACGAGGTCACCGTTCAAATTGCCCAGAACGAGGTATCCAACCACGAGTGCAAGCAGGCTTGCCATTGGGATGAGGACTTTGCGATCAATCATCCATGTGTCCTTTCAAGGCTGCCGAGACTCGCCTATGTCTCAGCCAAAGCGAAATCGTGTACCCCACCAGAGTGCTGTATGTGACTACATAGCCGAGGACGACCATGCCTTCACCCATGGACGCCTCCCAGTTTCAGTTCAGCTATGGCCGACCCAGCCAATTCATCTGTCATTTGGGCCGACAGCAGCTCGTCCTGTCGGACCGCGAGAACGTAACGGCTCCTCATGAACGCAAAGAACACCAGCAGGAAGGCAGCCATGGCGACCAGCAACGGTGGGTAGAAGACCGGGTCGATGGGCGCTTGGCTCGGGTTTGCTCTGAACAGGGTCGGCGGTTGATGAAGCGCGCGGAACCAAATAACCGAAAAATGCACGATCGGTACCTGAACGAACGCGACGACCCCCAGCACGGCCGTTCGGCTCGCCCGGATTCTTGGATCCACCACGCCGCTCCTGAGGGCCAAATAGCCCAGGTAGAAGAACAGCAAGAAGAGAGTGCTGACCATCCTTGCATCGCCCCAATCCCACCACACGCCCCAGGTCGGTCGACCCCAGATCA
>CALCCX010000247.1 GCA_937900165.1 uncultured Acidimicrobiia bacterium
TCTACACTCTGTCCCTACACGACGCGCGTCCGATCTCCGGCCGGAAAGGGGGAGCCCGATGTCGCCCAAACCGTCCTCGCCATGGACCTCCTGAGCGGTATGTAGGTCGCGGAGCAAAGGTCGGTCCAAGCCGGCGAACACTGGCGGCGTTGCGTCGCAAAGGTCGACCGTGAACAGGGCGTTTTGCACTGCTTGATCGAGGGGCACGTTGCCGGCGACCACGGTGATTGCCTCTACGTGCACGGTTGGTTCGCGCAGCGCCATGATCAAGGCGACGGCGTCATCGGATGCCGTGTCTGTGTCGATGAGAATGCGCTGCACCCATCCACCGTATCAGGGTTCGAAGTTGACGCCAGGCACCCGGCCCAGGGTGTCCAATGGTCGTGGCCGAACCCAAGCCTATCGAGGGACTTCGACAATGGCGACCCCATGCAGACCCTCGGTGAGTTGGGATCTGGCCACCACCTCGCCGTTTCTGACCATGACGGCCTGTCCGCTGCCACTTACTGCCACGACGAGCGTGTTGTCGACGAAGCTGAGGTGGTGTGGGGTGGGGCCCACATCGACGGCAACAGTTTGTGCTCCGAACCCGACGATCGCCCCGCCACCGTTGTCAGAGACCCAGACGTTCCCGTCCCGACCGACGGCGAAGTGATGGGGTTGTGAGACGCCGGCCGGCGCCCGGACCAAGGTTCCGGTCGTCGGGTCGAAGACATTGAGTACTTCAGAATTCCAGCTGGAGAACCAGATCGAGCCGGCTTGGTCGACGATCAGGCTGTGAGGTGACGCCCCAGTGCTGAACAATTCAACGCCACCGTCCACCACCCTGGCCAACTCATCGCGACCGACCAGGGTGATCCACATGGCTTCGCCTGCCGCAGCAAGGACGTGGGGCTCGCCGGGGAGGTCGACCTCATCGACGACATCCAACGTTTCGGAATCCAAACTCAGAAGGCGTCGCCCAGCTTCGTCTGCGACGAACAAAGTCTCCGACCCGGGCTCGTAAGTGACGTCGTGAGGTTCGTTGCCGACCTTTGCCGTGGTCACTTCGCCTGTCGTTACGTCGACGCGAGAGATGGAACCCGCGGAAGGATGGGTGGCGTAGACCACGGAACCCACTCCGACGAGGTTGTGGGGAGCCTCAGGGAGTTCAATGCTGAGTAGCGGAATCAGTTCGCATTCCGTGTTGCCGGAGCAAGTGGCGGAGGCGTCGATGATGGCCAACCGGCGGGATCGTTCTTCGGCGACGACGGCGTACTGGATTCGCCCTGGCGGCGCCTCCGTGGTTGTGGTCGATACTGAGACCGGTGTTCCGGTACCCGTTTGTATCGTGGTTTCGGAGGGCCGCGTCGAGTCGGATCGCGAAACGGTCTCAACCGGCCCGGTCGTCGAGTTGGCGGAAGTATCCACGGCGGGATCGCTCGCAACGGAGGTGCCCGATGACGTGCAGGCTGCGACAGTGAACAGCAAGGCTGCCAACGAGATGGGGAAAATCGCCTTGGGCTTCGACATTTGATCCTCCTCCATTGCCAGTATTCGGCCTTTTGTGAGGGCCGGCAAACTCTGCAACGTGCCTGCGAAGCTAGTCTCCCGGGCCGGGGATGATGCAGGTGAAGACCAGATCGTATCGTCACGGTCTGGCGCCAAGAATTGATAGGGTGTCGAAATCTAGTCTCCTTGCTCGTCGGGGGGTAAGGACATAGAAACTGGGAGGTCAAGAATGCGGTACATGTTGCTGATTTATGCGGGTGAGGACGCTCCGGCAGGCGACTCTGAGGAGGCCAAGGCCGACTATCCGAAGTGGTTCCAGTTCACAGAGGACTTGAAGGCGGCTGGGGCGTTTCTGGCCGGCGAGCCTTTGATGGGTGCGGAGACCGCGGTCACGGTGCGAGTCAGGGATGGGAGCCCAATCAGTACCGATGGCCCGTTCGCAGAGACCAAGGAAGTCCTCGGCGGCTTCTATATGATCGATGTCGGTACGCTCGAAGAAGCTGAAAAGTGGGCGGCCCAGATTCCGAGCAGCCGTTACGGGTCAACAGAGGTGCGGCCCATCCTGGAGCTCGACATACCTCCCCAGGGTTGAACGAGTCCGCTTCTGGTTGGTCGGGCACTAGTTGAAGAGGTTTGCCAGCCGCTTTGCCAGTTCTGGGATCGCCGACTCGTCCAGGTTGGCGAACGCCAGCCGAAGGGCGTCATCTTGGCCTGGACCGAACATCGACCCGGCGAGCGCCAGCACCTGTTGGCTTTCGACCAGGTGCCTGGCGACGGACCGACTCGACTCCGGCAACGAGTGTCGCACATAGGCAAAGTAGGCACCGGCGGCGGCGATCTCGAGGCCGATGTCGGCGTTCTTCATTTCGGTAGTGAAGGCCTTGACTCGTTCGTTCATGAGGACGCGGTTTGCCTCGACCCAGGCGCCGAGGTTCTGCAATCCGAACAGAGCGGCCTCTTGCCCGAGCCGGCTCGGGCAAATGGTCAAGCAGTCGGCGATCTTGTTGATCTCGTTGAGTAGGGCAGGGTCCGTGGCCAGGCCGCCGACCCTGTATCCGGTTATCGAAAAAACTTTGGAAAAACTGTGCAGGTGCACG
>CALCCX010000248.1 GCA_937900165.1 uncultured Acidimicrobiia bacterium
ACAGCTACAGCTACAGCTACAGCTACAGACAATTGCGACGCGGCAGGGAGCGCACAACTTCAAAGCTGCGACGACGCGGGCCACAACATCTCCTCCCCCGTGCGGCGTCAGCCGTACAATTGGGGGAGGTGACTGACGGCGTCAGCCGGCAGGCGGAGGGGGCGGTACCCACCATGTGAAATTGCGCCGAGTCGAACCCACCCGCGCACGTACTCATGGGAGTTCGCCCCCTTACCATGTTGGTGGATCGGATCTAGGTTCGGTCTGGGAGTCCAGCGGTGCCGGTATGGCTGACCGCCCCCTGCCCTTGATTGAGGTGTGTCTGACTTGATGTCGCTTCTGCCGGAGGTTTCAACCCGCATGGCGGGGTCCTCGGGTTTGGTTGTTGCGATTGTATTCGATTCTGTGTTGTCGGGCTCGGGTGAGGCCGTCTCGGCGGGCGGCTCGGACGGCGGTGCCTTCGCCTTGGTGTTCTTGGTCGGGCGTGACGTAGCCGATACCGGCGTGGAGCCGGACGGTGTTGTAGTGAACGCGGCGGAGGTTGAGTTCGGCGCGGAGCACGTCGATGTCCTCGATCAACTCGAGGTGGGGCTGTTCCGTTTTGAGATGCCCGAACAGCGATTCGATCCAGGCCTGATCGGTGGGGGTGCCGGGGCGGCCGTAGTGGGTGGCGAGCCAGCACAGCGCCATGAACTCCCTCGTCGACCCGGAACTCATTTGGGGTCCGTTGTCTGACATGACTAGCAGCACCGGCACGTTGTCGGAGTCGGGGTCCCAGGCGACACCGTCGGGGTTACGTTTATCGATCACTGCGTCGAGGCCCTCGACGCGCAGCGCCCGATTGAACACGGCCTGGACCTCGATCGAAGTTTCATCGGCCGAGGTGATATCGGCGATCCATTTTCGGCTGATCACATCAGAGATGACTGTGGTCGCCGCGCCTGCTCTGGTCCAATGGGTCGTGTCGTAGATCCAGATCCGGTTCGGGACCTCCTCGGCCCAGTCCGGCCACGGCCGCCGCGCCGATCGGCCTTCACGCTTCGGGGCACGAAAGCGCAGGTCGCGGCGTTCCAGCACCCTTCGCACCGTAGAAGGGTCGGCCCAGAACCGACCCAACCATGAGCCACGATAGGCGAGTTCGCGATGCGAACGATCGACATCGGCCCACTCGTTGAAGACGGCAACGATCTCGTCTTGTTCGGCCGGGGTGAGACCATGAGTCGGGTTCCCGCCCGGCGAAGCATCATCAAGATCGCCGCCACGGCACCGCCACCGCTCCAGCCGCCGTTGCGACAGCTCGAGATAACGACACGCGTCGCGTGTCGTCCAACCACCGGCGACGGCGCCGTCGACGAGGTCGATCAACGTCGCTTTGGTGGCCCCATCGACACGCCTCGGGACACGGCCACTCAGCCCCAAGAGTCTTTTCCCTCTGCGAGAGTGAGCCGCACTGCCATCTCCGCCAGCGCCGTGCGCAGCCGCTCGGTGTCAGCCTGAGCCGCTTCGAGCTCAACATCACGGCGCCGGTCGCGACGACCCGGACGCGACTGCGCCAACGCATCGAGCGCCCCGAGCCGGGCGACCTCGCGCAGTTTCGCGATCGTGGACCGATCCACCCTCGCCGACTCGGCCGCGTCCGCGATCGTGGTCTCCCCGCGAACAAGCTGCATCCAAATCTCGTACTTCTCCTGCGGTGCCAGAAACCGCTTCTTCTTCCTGCCAGGCTGGGTACTCACACGGGCCTCCTCAGGCTCAGACGAGAACCCTCCCATGCCAGCTGAAACGAACCGGGATCAGCGACACGAAGTCAGCCCCACCACACTCCAACCTCGACGAAGTCGAGGCCTCGTCCCCCAGACGGCTCGTACCTCGCCGGGGGGACAGATGTTGTGGCCATCTCCCGCGAACGAGTTAGGCCAGGAAGAGGGCGGGTTCTTCTAGGTTTTCTATCAGCATTTTGGTGAAACGCCTGCCAAGACCACCGTCGATGACTCTGTGGTCGTAGCTGATGGAGATGGGCATCATTTTGGCGATGGCCACCGCACCGTCGCGTACGACCGGCGCGTCTTCAGCTCGGCCGATCGAAAGGATGGCGGTGGTACCGAGCGGAATGATCGGGGTCCCGTGCCCTCCGCCGACGGCACCAATATTGGAGACGGTGAACGTCGCGCCGACGAATTCCTCCGGCTTGAGTGTGCGAGCCCTGCCCCTCGTGCCGAGATCGACAATTGCGGCCGCCAAATCGACGGAGGCAAGGCGATCAGAAGCGTGAACAACCGGCACGAGAAGACCGTCGTTCGTGTCAACCGCGATTCCGATGTCCATCGCGGAATGC
>CALCCX010000249.1 GCA_937900165.1 uncultured Acidimicrobiia bacterium
TGCACTATGCTGACATGTATGTGTACGACTGTCGCTACTCTGTATTCTTATTTAGTTGGTTATTTTCTTTTATTATTGTTATTTTTTTTTTTTTTAATGATACGGCGACCACCGAGATCTACACTCTTTCCCTACACGACGCTCTTCCGATCTTGAGGCAGCGCCAAGATCATGAGCGAGCGACCTTGCCGCGGCCGTGTCGAGTAGGTTCAGGTAGCTGAGTTCGAAGCCCCCGAGCTGTTCTGTCTGATCCCACCAGGATGTATGGCCGATTTCGCGATATCTGGCACCCCTCTGATGTGGATTCTCGCCGTAACGCAGCGGCTGGACCATCTCGAGGGCAAGGTGGATCGTCGGTGGCAGATCGGTCTCGTCGGCGTCCATCCAATCGACGATTGCCGCGTCGTATGCGGCGGTATGTGCAAAGGCCGCCCTCGCCAGACGCCGGCGTGTGGCTGGAGACAACTCACCGTCGACGGCCAGTTCAGCCGCTAGTGCATCGTAGTCGGCAGGGTCGACCACGACCCCGACGTGCGCGTGGTTCTTCGCGGCCGCCCTGACCAGGGTGGGTCCTCCGATGTCGATCATCTCGATGCCTGGCTCAGATCGGAATGGGTACAGATTCACCACGACGAGATCTATTGGGTCGATGTCGTGATCGTTGAGTTCGCCAACGTGGGTTGCATCATCACGGTCGGCAAGTATCCCGCCGTGGACTTTGGGGTGCAGAGTTACGACCCGATGTCCCAACATCGCAGGAAAACCGGTATAGGCGGCAACATCGGTAACCGGGATGCCTGCATCCGTGATGACTCCTGCAGTCCCGCCGGAGCTCAACAGTTCCCATCCGAGCTCATGCAATCGACCAGCCAGCTTGGTGATGCCGACTTTGTCATATACAGAGAGCAGCGCTCGTCTCATGGCCTCACCAAAACCTCGCGGTCTGTCCGGGATTGTAGGCCCGGGTTCTTCCGCACAACTCTGATGGGCCTCCAATGTCCCAGGCCCGGGAGGCTTGTCCGTCGACTTTCCAAGTCCGGTGTGCCTGGACCTGGGGCCGTCAGCGTTGTTTTGGCGACGCCAGGAACCCTGAGATGAACCCTGGGTTCGACACTTTCCCTCGAACTTGGGTGGGGTGCGATGGAATTGGGGGATGAGGTGGCATACTGCCGTCTTCCGATCAGATCCAGGGTATGCAGTACTGCATTGCGGTTTCGTACAAGGATACGTTTCCCGATCCCCGGACGGCCGACCTTGCTCTCCAGATCGAGCTATTGGGAATCGGTGGCTTTGAAAGGGTCGGCATCTCCGACCTCTACTTCCTGTCCGGCGACCTTGGTGCCCTCGGAGTGGAAGCCATCGTCTCAGAACTTCTTGGCGATCCTGTGGTGCACGATGTCGAAGTCGATTCGCTCGACGCAGGCAGCCGCGGGTGCATCGATTCTCCTGGCACTTGGACGATCGACGTAACGCTGCTCCCAGGAGTCACCGACACCGCTGCGGAGAGTCTGATGTTTGCTGCCGCCGAAATTGGACGGGATGACCTGAAGCGGGCCGCCACCGGACGTCGGTACGAACTGACCGGGGAACTCGACGGCGCGTCTGTGGATCGAATCGCCCGAACTCTGCTCTCGAACGAGATCATCCAGGTGTATCGGGTAAACGAACCCGCTCTGGCTCCGTCTGCCATCGAGCCACTCCTGAAAGCTGGTGGCAAAGTGGAGCGGATCGCGCTTGGCGACCTGGACCAAGACTCTCTGATGGCAATCAGCGCGGACCGGCGTCTCGCCCTCGACGCCAGGGAGATGTCTGCAATCCAGGCCTACTTCGGTGAAGCCGACCGAGATCCGAGCGATCTTGAACTCGAGATGTTGGCTCAGACCTGGTCGGAGCACTGCGTGCACAAGACATTCAGGGCTGTGATCGAATACACCGGACCACCCCCTGGAGCGCTGGGTCCGATCGAAACCATCACCATCGACTCGATCCTCGATTCCCACATCCGGGCAGCGACCGAAGTGGCCGACCGGGATTGGGTTCGCTCCGCTTTTGTGGACAACGCGGGCATTGTCGCTCTTGACGATGAATTCGACTTGGCGTTCAAGGTCGAGACCCATAACCATCCATCCGCCCTCGAACCATTCGGCGGAGCCAATACCGGGGTAGGCGGGGTGATTCGGGATGTGATCGGTGTCAGTGCCCGGCCCATCGCCAACACCAACATTCTATGTTTCGGCCCCCAGGATCTTGCTTCGGCGGACGTGCCGTCCGGCGTCCTTCATCCCCGCCGAGTTGAGGCAGGGGTGGTGGCAGGTATCGAGGATTACGGAAACAAAATGGGCATTCCGACCGTAAACGGCGCCATTCTCTACCACTCCGGTTACACCGCCAATCCGCTGGTGTTTTGTGGCAGCCTCGGTGTGTTGCCCACCGGCTCGCATCCGACCGAACCCGAATGTGGTGATCTGGTTGTTGTTCTGGGAGGTCGCACCGGCCGTGACGGGCTGAGAGGCGCCACGTTCTCCTCGATGGAAACCGATCATGAGACCGGCGAAGTGTCCGGTGGCGCGGTTCAGATCGGGCACCCGATCAACGAGAAACAGGTTTTGGACGTGGTCATCGCAGCCCGCGACGAGGGTCTGTACAACGCCATCACAGATTGTGGGGCAGGAGGGCTGTCGTCGGCCGTAGGTGAGATGGCACAAGAACTCGGAGCCGAGGTGGATCTCGAAACCGTGCCGCTCAAGTACCCGGGCCTTTCGCCTTGGGAAATCTGGCTGAGCGAGGCTCAAGAACGCATGGTCATGGCGGTTCCGGCAAGAAACCTCGGGCGACTTGAGTCCATTTGCTCCGAATACGGGGTAGTCATGACCGCCATCGGCACGTTTACCGGAGACGGGATGCTGCGGGTGCGGCATGAGGGCTCGCTGGTG
>CALCCX010000250.1 GCA_937900165.1 uncultured Acidimicrobiia bacterium
GCCGGTGTTGATGATCCTGGTATTCGGCATCATCGCGTTTGGGATCGGCTTCAATCAGAAACTCGTGGTCACCAGAGCCGCCAGAGAGGCCGCACGGACCATGGCCATCACCGACAGCGCCAGTGCTTCCACATCAGCGGCCTACAACGCCGCGCCGTCGCTGGACTCGAGTTCCATGACCGTCGTGTTGACGGCATGCGGACCGACCCCAGATCTCGACGACGTGGCCACCGCCTCGATCTCGTACCCCTACGACTACGAGATACCGATGGTCGGATCGTTCAGCGTGACGCTGTCGAGCCAAGCAGTAATGCACTGCGGCGGCTGAGCCCGCTCTAACGGGCTCCCGGCGCGTCGGGCCGTAGAAGCCGGCATGAAACCACCCCGACCCGGTGCCCCCTTCCCGATGCTTTGGCGTTCAAACCGACCGTATGTCGGTCCCCTCCAACGCCAAAACATGGGCTTCGTGAGCACCCCGCTTTAGCGCTCAGACGGACCGCATTCCGGTCCCCCCAACGCCAAAACGAACTCGGGGTGGACGCGGAAGATGGGGACGGCCTGCTGGCCGTCCCCATCTTCTCAACTCGAGTTCGCTCGTTTCGGTCCAATCAAAGGTATTCGTGGACCGAAGCCGAGATATCTACGGCAGCACGTTGTCGAACAGAGCGCCTATTCGGCCTCCGAGCGCCAACGCTGCGGCGGTGACGACGACGGCAATACCAGCAATGATCACGCCGTACTCGGCAGCTACGCCGCCATTTTCGTCGTTGCCGGCCTCATTGAGCCGGGTAACAATGCGGAAGAACATCCGCCAACCTCCTGAATCCCCCGCCGAACCTGCGGTTCGGGCGCATCCGGGACTTCCGGACAAGGGATTCATCGGCCCGATACCCCCTGGCACTTGAGCAACTTCTTCGGAGAATCTCGATGACATCCAGAACGCCGATCGATCTCAGGGAGTCCCGCTGACCATGGTGCGCTATGCCCAGCAATTCGGCTGCCGTGGAGCCAACATGTAGACATGATCTGTCGACACCCCCTCTGGTTGCTCAGCCTCGCAGTCGGTGCCACCCTGATGGCTGCCGCGTGCGCTTCGGACTCCGAGTTGGTTAACCCGGCGACCCCTGCCACAGATCAGCCCCTCGGCGCGGCTTCTTCCACGCCGGTGGCGACTACTCAAGGCGATGGCCCCTCACCGGACGCCGACGAGGCGACCACTCCGACTTCGAGTACGGCGACCTCTGCGGCAACGACGGCAGGGCCACCCACCTCCCGATCACCAACCACCACAAGCGCCGCGCCAACGACGCTGCCACCGCCGCCCATGTACTCGGCCATCATCAGCGAGATAAGTCCAGAGATCGCAGCTCGGATGTCGTCGTCGTGGCGCGTAGGGTGCCCGGTCGGGCTCGAGGATCTGCGTTACCTCGAACTGGCGCACTGGGACTACGACGGCGACGTCGTGATCGGCGAACTCGTCGTCGCGGCGTCGGCCGCCGAAGACATCGCCAACGCTTTCGGCGAGATGTTCGCCGCGGGGTTTCCGATCGAGCGCATGGAATTGGTCGACGAGTACGCAGCCGATGACGACCTATCGATGGCCGCCAACAACACATCGGCGTTCAACTGCCGCGAGGTGGCGTGGCGGCCAGGTGTTTGGTCGGTTCATTCGCTCGGGTTGGCGATCGACATCAATCCGCTCGTGAACCCCTACGTCTCGGCTACACGTCTGCTCCCGCCAGAGGGAGCCGAGTATGCCGACCGCACAATGGACGCGCCCGGCCTGATTCGCCTGGACGACGTGGTGGTCAATGCCCTCGCGGACATCGGGTGGGGCTGGGGAGGTAACTGGTCCTCGGCCAAGGACTACCAGCATTTCTCATCCAACGGTCGCTAGCTGAGCGAGAGCCCACCGCCAATCAACGTCGGCGCTAAGATGGGTCAGTCCACCTTTGGGCTGACCCCGCGACCCCGCGACCCCGCGACCCCGCGACCCCGCGACCCATCAGTTGCGTTCGAAGACGTTGCCGAGACCGCCGATGAGTGAACCGGAGTCATCGGATCGGGTTCCCTGTGCATTCGTGGGGTGTCTCCTTATTGTCGACAGCATCGACAATAGGGAGAGGCTCGACCAGCGGTAGCCCGAACCGCCGCGTAACCTTCGCATGTGAGCGATCTTGACGCCATCGTCGGTCGGCTGCTGGCAGTGACCAACGAACTGCAGAATCTAGGGGGCCACGAATTCGCGCGCCGGTTCGAACTCGAGATCGAGCGCGACGAACTACGCGACGCGGCCAAGGAGTTCACGGAACGAAAGGACGAGCGACGCACGATCAACGATCTTGAGTCCGAACTTCTCTCACGCCGCACACAACTCGACGAGCTGAACAAGTCGAAGATCAACATGCTGTACCAGGCTCAAATGTCGGGGGCACACACGATGGCGATCGCCCGCAGATACGGAGGCACCATCAACAACGCAATCATGAGAGCCCAGGGTGCAGAGAACCTCATTCTCCGCATAGGCGAGCTGGAGGACGAACTCGGGCGCCGCGGCTACAACAGGGACAGAGCCGACTGATCAGGCCAGACGGCGGAACGTCAGGACGTTTCGAAATAGCGTTCCATCTCCCACTCCGTGGGTTTGGTAGCAAGTGCGTCTGCCCCTGAGGTGTGGAACTGGAGCCACTCGTACCTCCGCGAACCGACCCAGTACTCGACGAACCCGTCGCCGAGAATCCCACGCAACAGATTGTCGGCAGCAAGAGCGTCGCTTGCCTGGGTGATTGACCCCGGAAGACGCTCGTACTCCTCCGGAAGAGACCAGGCAAGCTTCTCGAATCTGGGCGGAAGCTCGAGTTCGTTCTCGAGACCCGCGAGCCCACCGGCCAGAAGTGCGGAAACGCCGTAGTAGGGCTGCATGTCGCCGGCGCCCGCCCGGTGCTCGATTCGTGCCCCTCCGGCCGAACGGGTAAGCACGCGTAACATGGTCGACTTGTTGTCTCCTCCCCAGGTCCGATGGGTCGGTACGGCGATGAACCCCTGCACACGGCGGTAACTGTTGACCGAAGGGGCAAGCAGCGAAACTGCTCCCGGGGCGGTTGCCATCAAGCCGCTCACCCAACGTCTCGCCAGGGCCGACATTGAGTTGGGAGCTTCGGCATCGTAGAAAGCCGGACCGTCGGAGGCGGCGAGGGAGTGGTGAATGTGAAAGCCGTTCCCGTAGTCGCTTGTAACCCTGGCCATGAAGGTGACGCTGTGGCCATGCTCCTGAGCCACCTCTTTCAGGACCTGCCTCGCTATGACCACATGATCGGCCGCACTCACGGGATCGTCAGGGGAAATGTTCAACTCGAACTGACCCGGAGCCGCCTCCGCGTTCCATGCTTCCCAGGGCACCCCGAGGCCTTCGAGCCTCGAACAGACCTCGCTCATCATCGGATAGAGCAGATGGTGATCCTGGTGCAGGTAGGCAGTTGTCAGACCAACACCGAGGGGCCTCAACCGATGCCAGCGATTGGCTCTGGCCTCGGCGAAAGACTCGCGAAAGAACTGGCCCTCGATCTCGAAAGCAAACTTCGAAGTGAAACCGTGGTCGGCCAACCGGTCGGTGAGGCGCCGTGCTGTGCCTCTCCCACACAACGGAATCGAGATCGGAAGAGCACACGTCTGAACTCCAGTCACACTGATATATCTCGTATGCCGTCTTCTGCTTGAAAAAAAAAAAACACATTACCAAAACACCAACACTGCCTTCACCTCCTACTCCTCACACACACCCTATCTCTCAC
>CALCCX010000251.1 GCA_937900165.1 uncultured Acidimicrobiia bacterium
GTCGGTGTTTGGGTGCTGGTGATGGTGTTGTGTGTTTTTTTTTTTTTCATGATACGGCGCCCACCGAGATCTACACTCTTTCCCTCACGACGCTCTTCCGATCTTGAGACGAGTACCTATTGGTGGCAGATACGAGGCCAGGCGATAGTTGGCGCTCTGAGCGGCACCGAGCTAGCGGTCCTCCCCGCCGCCACAGCGAGGTGGTCGACGTGGACAGCGACCCATCCAGACACGCTGGTACTCACCCGCGAGTCAGGAGGTGGCCGCTACGACCGCGACCCCTTCGCCGACTATGCCGAACTTGTCGACGAGGGCCGATTTCCCTTCCCGGTGTCCGAACAGTTTGCCGATGATGACCGCCTCGACTCATCGGCGCTGGTCATCGTCGTCACCGTCGGCGACGTCACCTACGCCGTGCCGACAAAGGGCCAAGCACGCGAGGTCGATGTGGCGGGCATCACGGTACGGATCGATGGTTTCGACGGCGCAGACGCCGTTACCGTCGACGGCGACGCCTATCCGAGCCGATCGGCGTTCTGGTTCTCCGCCGTGTCGGCGTTCCCCGATCTCGAGTTGTTGCCGTGAGACCTCTGGGCGCACTCACGCGCGCTTTTGTTGCTCCGGGGGTGGGGCTCGAACCCACGACAAACGGATTAACAGTCCGTTGCTCTGCCAACTGAGCTACCCCGGAAGGTCGACTGGCGATGATAACAGCGCAATGGCTCCAGGCCGCGCTGTGATTCCACCGAGTCAGTCGCCGTCCAAGTATCCCTTGAGCCGAGCGGACCGCTGAGGGTGGCGTAATTTCGCCAGCGTCTTCGCCTCAATCTGGCGAACTCGCTCACGGGTGACCCCGAATGCCCTGCCTACTTCCTCGAGAGTCAGAGGCCTGGCACCATCGAGCCCGAAGCGCATCGCGACGATTTCGCGCTCACGGCGGTTCAGCTCTGCGAGGACATCGCGCACCTCATCTGACAGGAAGTGCCGGGTAGCCACGTCTGCTGGTGTCGCGGCTCGATCGTCACGAATGAAGTCACCAAGGCTGGCATCGTCCTCTTCCCCACGGGGGGAATCGAGGGACAAGGGATCGAGCGACATCTGCATGAGATCGCGAACGTTCGCGGGATCGAGCTCGGCATGTTCTGCTATCTCGTCGATGGTCGGTTCCCTGCCGAACTGCTGCACGAGCTCGCGTTCGAGCCGGTTCACCCGGTTCACCAGATCAACCATGTGCGCGGGCAGTCGGATTGTGCGCGACTGATCGGCTATGGCCCTGGTTATCGACTGACGAATCCACCACGTTGCATACGTGGAGAATTTGAATCCCTTGCTGTAGTCGAACCGCTCGACTCCCTTCATCAGGCCGAGGTTCCCCTCCTGAACGAGGTCGAGAAGCGGTAGGCCACGCCCCGCATACCGTTTCGCAATCGAAACCACGAGCCGGAGGTTCGCAGAACAGAGGTGTTCGAACGCAGCCTTGCCGTCGTCGTCGATCAGCCGTAGCGCTCCGATGCTGTCGTCGGAGGCCCAGCGGCATGCCTCAGCGGCGTCGGCCTCGACAAGCAGGGAGCGCGCGGCAACTCCGGCTTCGATTCGTTTGGCAAGAGCAACTTCATCTTCCCTGGTCAGCAGCGCTACCTGACCGATCTCGCGAAGGTACTGCCGGACAGGATCGGCGGTGACCCCACCTGTGAGGGCGGCGCGGCGGGCTCTACGGCGCTCCAGCGTCTCCCCCATTTGGCCCCCCTTCGTTCGATCGGTGTTAGATCGGAAGAGCACACGTCTGAACTCCAGTCACACTGATATATCTCGTATGCCGTCTTCTGCTTGAAAAA
>CALCCX010000252.1 GCA_937900165.1 uncultured Acidimicrobiia bacterium
TTTCTGTCTGTGTTTTTTTTTTTTTTTTTTTTTCAAGCAGAAGACGGCATACGAGATATATCAGTGTGACTGGAGTTCAGACGTGTGCTCTTCCGATCTGGAGCAACGGTCCTGGCTGGTGCATGGACCGGCGGCCCATTTGCCGCTGCTGGTTTTCTAGGTGCGACCGTCGTTGCCACAGCCCTCTGGTATGCGATCGTGCCGCGACGCTACCCGTTGTCAAACGCAGGGATCACCATCTTCGGCGTCGCCTGGGTGGCTGTGCCAATGTCGTTCGCGATTCCACTGTTCAGAGCTCCTCGAGCTTTTCAGATAGTGCTCGCCCTGGTGCTGATCACCGCGGGCACCGACGTTGCCGCGTATTTCTTTGGGCGATCGTTTGGTCGCTCGAGGATGGCTCCGGTTCTTTCACCGAACAAGACTTGGGAGGGATACGCAGGTGGCGTGCTTGGTGCTTCCGCCGTGGGGGCGGCCCTCGGTTCATTGCCATTCATGGATCCGTTATCCGTGACAACCGGCATCGTGTTGGCCGTTGCGATCGGCGTCGTCTCGCCCCTCGGCGATCTCGCAGAGTCGGTGATAAAGCGCCTACTCGGACTCAAGGACATGGGCTCGATCCTCCCAGGTCACGGCGGTCTCCTCGATCGCATCGACGCTTTCATCGTGGCCGTCCCGATCGGATACCTCACATACCTGGTGCTCGGGATTCTGTGAATTCCCTCGTCGTCCTCGGGGCGACCGGCTCAATCGGGCGTCAAGCGCTTGAGGTGGCCAGTCGACTTGGGATGGAAGTCGTCGGCTTGGCGGCGAGATCCGCAAGCGATGGCCTAGCCGAACTTGCCAGTGCATATCCGAACGCTCGAATCGTCGCGGCAGACCCTCAACCCGAAGCCGCCGACGCGTTTCGGACCCGGTTTGGGGATCGGTTCAGGCACGGCCCCGACGCCTTGGTCGAACTCGGCACCGTTGAAGGGGCAACGGTGGTGAACGGTGTGGTCGGGGCGGCCGGTTTGCGCGCCAGCCTCGCCGCTCTGGCTGCTGGAAACCGTCTCGCTCTTGCGAACAAGGAGAGCTTGGTCGCCGCCGGCCCTCTCATTCTCGAAGCAGCGGAGGCCGGTGGAGGCGAGTTGTTGCCGGTCGATTCAGAACACTCCGCGCTGTTCCAATGCCTGATCGGGGAGGATTCCGATGACGTTCTCCGCCTTGTTCTCACTGCTTCTGGCGGCCCCTTTCGGGGTCGAAGTCGTGAAGACCTCGTCGAAGTGAAAGCAGTGGATGCCCTGGCCCACCCCACCTGGAAAATGGGGCCAAGGATCACGATCGACTCCGCGACAATGGTGAACAAGGGGTTAGAGGTGATCGAGGCGCACTTTCTGTTCCAGATGGCGTATGACAAGATCGATATCGTGGTGCATCCTCAGAGCATCGTGCATTCGCTTGTTGAATTCGTGGATGGCTCCCTCAAAGCACACGTCGGAGAGCCAGACATGCGCGTACCGATCCAGTACGCACTTACCTACCCCCGTAGGTCCGTCGGAGTAGCAGACTCGTTTGCGATGGCCGGCGTGACGCTCGAGTTTTTTGAACCCGACCGATCAGCGTTTCCCGCCCTCGACCTGGCGTATGCTGCTGGCCGGGCGGCTGGAACCGCTCCAGCGATGTTCAACGCTGCCGATGAAGTCGCGGTAGAGGCCTTCCTCGAGGGCCAAATCGGATTCCTCGACATCCCGGCGGTCATCGAATCGGTTCTCAGCCGAATCGAGGCGTTACCTGTGGTTGACGTAGGCGGGGTGATGGCCGCAGACGCGGAGGCGAGACGGGTGGCTCGAGACCTGATTGGTTCCCGGTAGTCGGGAACTACGAATAACGTTTCGTAATCATTTGAAATTGGAGGCGATGTGCTCGGCGGAACTGTGATGGTGCTCTCCATCGCCCTATTCATCATCGTCCACGAGGCCGGCCACTATTTCGCGGCTCGAGCGACCGGGATGAAGGCCACCGAGGCATTCATCGGATTTGGCCCTCGTTTGTGGTCCATAAAACGAGGCGACACCGAATATGGCATCAAGGCCATCCCGTTCGGTGGCTATGTACGTATCCTTGGCATGAACCCGTACGAGGAAGTAGCTCCTGAGGATGTAGGCCGAACCTACCGAGACAAGAAGTTCTGGCAAAAGTCGGTTGTGGTTCTGTCTGGCGTCGTTCTGAATTTTTTGATGGCCTACATCATTCTGTTTTTTCTCCTGTGGACCACCGGTTTGGTCGAGACGACAACCACCATCTCGGCTGTAACACCTGAGATCAGCGATGGCACCCCGAGCCCGGCCGCTGTGGCGGGTTTGGCCGAGGGCGACACATTGCTGAGTATTGACGGAGTCGATATCGAGTCGTGGGAGGCGGCGGTCGAGCTGATCGCTGCTCGCCCGGGCTCAGAGATCACGATTGAGATCGAGCGGGACGGGTCGGTTCGGGAGCTGACCGCCGATCTGGCTCCAGTACACCCCCAGACCGGAGAGGCGATCGGGTTCCTCGGGGTAGGACCTGGCGTTGAGGAGGTCTCGATCGGACCGTTCAGAGCGGCCGGATCGGCCGGCCTGCTGTTTTATGACCTGGTCGCCTTGTCCGTCCAGGCGATCGGTCGGCTGGTGAGTCCGGCTTCGTTGGTCGAGCTGGCCGGCGTTCTGGTCGGAGACACCGATATCCCAGATGAGATCAGGCCGGTCAGTCCGATCGGGCTCGCCCAAATCGGTTCTCAGGTCGACCGAATCGGTGTCGAGTCGCTGGTGTTCATCCTCGCCTCGGTGAACATCATCCTCGGACTATTCAACTCGATCCCGATTTACCCCCTGGATGGCGGCCATTTTGCTGTCGCCCTGTACGAGAAGGTCACCAAGCGAGAGGCCGATATTCGTAAACTGGTCCCGCTGGCGGCTGCGGTGATCGTTCTGATGCTCTTCCTGGGCGTTGTGGCCCTGGTACTTGACTCCACCAATCCGCTATCGCTGTGAGTTCGAAACCTGACGGCCCACCGAGTTGTTGCCAACATCGGGGTTGAACTCCGATACGATCATGGCTGCGAGCGTGCTGTGAGGCCACGATGAGGGTTCTATGACATTCGGAAGACGCAAGACCCGCCAGATCATGGTTGGCAACGTTCCGGTGGGTGGCGGCACACCGATCACGGTTCAGTCGATGACGACCACCAAGACGGCCGACGTTGACGGGACTCTCGCCCAGGTATACGCCCTGGCCGGATCAGGGGCTGACATCGTTCGAATCACCTGCAACGATGTCGATGCCGCCCAGGGTCTTGCCGAGATTGTGCCCAGATCGCCGGTTCCGATTGTCGCCGACATCCACTTTCAGTATCGCTTGGCTCTGGCCGCTCTTGAAGCAGGGGTCCAGGCCCTTCGCCTGAATCCAGGCAATATCCGAAAGCCCGAC
The DNA here is from genome assembly GCA_937900165.1 of uncultured Acidimicrobiia bacterium. Lineage (GTDB taxonomy): Bacteria > Actinomycetota > Acidimicrobiia > Spongiisociales > Spongiisociaceae > SZUA-232. The sequence continues at coordinate 3,445 of CALCCX010000252.1, forward strand.
CAGATCAAGGCCGTGGCGACGGCTGCCAAGGAGCGCGGTGTGCCCATCAGGGTCGGAGTCAACGGCGGTTCGCTGGACAAGGACCTACTCGAAAAGTACGGCTCTGCGGTGCCGGAGGCCCTGGTCGAGTCAGCCCAGAAGGAAATCCGATATCTGGAAGAAGTCGATTTCACCGACATCAAGATCTCGGTGAAGCATTCGCACGTTCCGTCGATGATCGACTCCTATCGGCTATTGGCCGACACGGTCGACTACCCGCTGCATCTGGGGGTGACGGAGGCCGGCCCTCCTCCTGGTGGTCTCATCAAATCTGTGGCAGGTATCGCCACTCTCCTGCAAGAAGGAATTGGTGACACAATTCGGTTTTCTCTGACGGCCGATCCGGTTGAAGAAGCCAAGGCGGGGCGCCAGCTGCTCGAGTATCTGGGCTTGCGCGAGCGGACCAGCCTCGATCTGATCGCCTGCCCGAGCTGCGGCCGAGCCGAGGTCGACGTGGTGGCAGTCACCGCCGAGGCCCAGGAGCGTCTCGAGGCCGAGGGACTTGCAATCCAGGTCGCGGTGATGGGTTGTGTGGTCAACGGTCCTGGCGAGGCCCGCGAAGCCGACATCGGAATCGCCGCCGGCAAGAAAAGGGGACACCTGTTTATCAAAGGCCAGGTAGTCAGAGTCGTACCCGAGAGCGAGATGGTCGATGCCTTGGTCGACGAGGCCCGCAAGCTCGATGAGGAAGGTGTCGAGGCCCGCCTCGCCGCCGCCGAAGCCAACGCAGAGGAGATCGCAGCCGCCACCCGCGAACAACTCATCGAAATCCGAGGCGACGCCAACAACACCGTGGCCCGCCGAGCCGCGGTAGCTGAGATCGCCGAGCGCCCCTAGCCTGGATCCACCGACGTAGCCTGGATCCACCGACTTAGGGAAGCGAGTCGCCCGGCGGGCCGTGTTACCGCTGAGGTTCAGCTTTGTTTCGGCTTTCACTTCGGGTGATTCCGGCTCGGCGTGAGAATCCCTTGCCACGACTGGCGAGGCGGGCGAGGAGCCGATCCGTGCGGTGGATTCAGGCTTAGGGCTGGCATCGGGGACTCTAGAAGGCCTCGAACACGTACTTTGGCGACCCATGGGAAGCAGGGAGAACCGGTGCTCCGGATGGAGCGTGATTTGGCGTCTCAAGCCGCTGCCTTCTTCGCCCAGGACAATGTCGGGCCGAAGTCACGTTCGGGTTTGTGGACGCGAACAAGGCTTGGTTCCCGATCCGGTTAAGGGCAGTCCGTCCCGGGGGTGTCCAGGAGCGGGGTTCATGAGTGGCGGCACCGTCAGACCGATCCGTGCCGTCGGGTTCGCCAGGACGCCCACCTGACCGACACGATCCGGCTGATATGGAAACAGTCTCGGGGTATCTTCTGGTCGCCTCGTGTGTGGGCTGAGTTGCGGCTCGGCCGTGACATTCGGGTGGGTCGCAACCGGGTCGAGCGGCTGATGCGCCTCGCCGGTTCGGAGGGCGCCTACCGGCGAAAACGTGGTTGCACCCGCCGCGATCCGCAAGCGACCCTGTCTGATGATCTGGGCAACCGGCCTTTCACCGCTGACGGGCCGAACCGGCTGTAGGTGGCACTGTTGATGTGTGGGGCTCACTTGGAATCGTCTCGCGTTCGCCGGTCGGTCAGGCGTTGCACGAGTGCCCGCAGTGCATCGAGTTCCGCCTCGAAGGCGGCGCGCCCTGTCCGTGTGGCCCTTGCGGTTGTCTGAGGACGTCTTCCTATGAAGCGCTTGTCGGTCTCGATGTAGCCAGCTTCTTCGAGAATCTCGAGGTGTCGACCCAAGTTGCCGTCGGTCAGATGCAGGGTCTTTTTCAGGTAGGTGAAGGTGGCGCGATCCGCTTCGACGAGAACGGCGAGAATCCCGAGCCGAGTCTTTTGGTGAACGAGATCATCGAGGGCGCGGATCGGGTGCGCCTCATCAGTCACGCGGACTCTTCGTGCAGCCTCAGCCAGACACCGGTTCCCAGGAACAGAGTGCCGGTGCCGATGGCCGCCCAGCTTGCGATGTGGAGAGGGTTCAGAGCCAGTAGTACCACGATCGTTCCGACAACCGCGCCGCCTGCCAAAGCGACTGGCCACGATCGCTCGATGCGACCGAACGCGATGTAACACGCACCTACCCAGATCCCGCTGACTACTTCCCGCAGCGTCCCAGTGGTGAAGGCGGGGAGACCAAACGCTCCCACAAAGAGCACTGCGACAATTACGAGAACGAGGAGAGAGGATCGTGAGACGCCGGTGCGCTTTTCGTGCAGTCCGTAGTACACCGCAGTAGTGACTCCACCGACAGGGCCGCTTATGGCCCAGAACACGGCGAGGCGTTCTCCACCGTACCTCCACGCGATGGGGGCGCTGATGAGTGTCAAAGCTCCAAAGAGGATCAGCGGAAACCAGGCTCCGGCAAGCGCATCACGGGTTCAGATCGGAAGAGCACATCTGAACTCCAGTCACACTGATATAT
>CALCCX010000253.1 GCA_937900165.1 uncultured Acidimicrobiia bacterium
GAATGGAGCGCTCAGTGAATCCGAAAGCTGCGTTGGAAGCCATTCTGTTCGTCGCAGAGGCCCCGGTTCCGGTCAGCGAGATCACTCAGGTCCTCGAGCTGTCTACGGCGGACGTAGAAGCCATGCTGTCCGGCTGGTCGACCGAACTCGATAGCGACGATCGGGGTCTGGTACTCAGGGAGATCGGAGGCGGATGGCGCCTCTATTCCAAGGTCGAGGCCTACCCGTATCTCGAACGCTTTGCGACGACTCAGTCTGCCACCCGGATGTCTGGTGCGGCCTTGGAGGTGTTGGCTGTAGTCGCCTACCGCCAACCGGTCAGTCGTAGCCAGATTGCCGACATTCGAGGTGTGGATTCGGACTCGGTCATCCGCACGCTCGAGAGGAAGGGCATGATCGAAGAAGCAGGCAGGCTCTCTAGCCCCGGCAATCCGGCGATCTATCGCACTACGCCGGAGTTCCTCGAGAAGCTCGGCTTGAGGGCCCTCGGCGAGCTGCCGCCGCTGGCCGATCATGTTCCGCCTGCTGGAATAGTTGAGACGCTCGAACAGGCGTTCGCGGTGGAATCAGTCGCTGAACCAGAAGATCGGGAGCTCGATCCGGATGGATCAGTCGCAGACAACGCCGGCTGAGCGTCTTCAGAAGGTCATCGCACGATCCGGATTCGCCTCACGGCGCGTCGCGGACGATTTGATCGCGGCCGGTCGGGTGGAGGTGGACGGCGTTGTGGCGGTGCTCGGTCAGCGGGTGGCTCCAGACTCTGTGGATGTCCGAATCGACGGTATTCCGTTGCCCGTCAAGCCAGGCCTCGTCTACTACTTGGTCAACAAACCCACAGGGGTGGTTACGACAACGGCAGACCCCCACGGCCGCGCGATTGTGGTCGAACTCGTTCCAGCCGAGCCAAGGGTGGTGCCGGTCGGAAGATTGGACCTGGATTCAACCGGCCTGTTGATACTGACGAACGACGGCGACCTGACCCACTATCTCACCCATCCATCGTTCGGGGTGACCAAGACCTATGTCGTGCTGGTGTCTGGGAGCCTCGGTGACACGCAGATGCAGAGGCTGACCTACGGGGTCGAGCTCGATGACGGATCAGCCGCAGCGGTTTCGGCTCGAATACTGCGGAGAGCCAAGGGAGAAACTCAGGTCGAAGTCGTGATGGGCGAAGGTCGTAAACGTGAGGTGAGGCGCATGATCGAAGAGGTCGGAGGCTCGGTGGTGGCCCTGCACAGGGTTGCTATCGGCGAACTGACCGACCCGGCACTCAAGCCAGGTTCCTGGCGGAACCTCACCCTGGAGGAAGTGCGGGGCCTCTGGGAGGCGGGTTCAGGAATGGCAGCGAGGGCTGTCACAATCGAGCCGTGACCGAGTCCGCCTTTGCCTACCCCACACGTTATGTGGTCGCTCCGATAGGCGAAATCGACGCCGTGGTTCGACCGCCCGGATCCAAGAGTTTCACCAACCGGGCCCTGATAGTGGCGGGACTCGCACAGGGTGAATCGAGGATCGAGCAGCCCCTCATCAGCGATGACACCGATGCCATGCGATTGGCGCTGTACGGACTCGGAATTCGAATCGACCAGGATCCTGAGGCCTTCGTAGTCCGATCCAGCGCAGCGCTACAACCAAACGGGTCGGTCCTGGATGCAGGAGCCTCTGGGACGACGGCCCGTTTTGTTACCGCAGCCGCAACCCTCGCAACGGATGGAACCCTGGTCGACGGAACCAACCGAATGCGCCAGCGTCCGATTGGCGCGTTGGTAGAAGGACTCAGGCAACTCGGGGCCGATATCGCTTATCAGGATATCGACGGGTTCCTTCCTCTGAGGGTGTCTGGCGGAGGGCTGGCAGGTGGTACTGCGACCCTGGACGCTTCTTCGTCGAGTCAGTTTGTATCTGCCGTCCTGATGGCGGCTGCCAGGGCCGAGCGTGCGACCTTGCTCAGGCTGGAAGGGCCGATCGTGTCTCGCCCGTACATCGACAATACGATCGACGTCATGTCGGCCTTTGGGGCACAGGTCGGATGGGAGGATCGGGAAGTCATCGGCGTCGAACCGAATGGCTACACGGCCTCCGTGTACGTCGTCGAGCCGGACGCTTCTGCCGCCGTCTACCCATGGGCTGCCGCAGCCGTCACAGGGGGGTTGGTGAGAGTGGACGGACTGGGAGCAGCCAGCACCCAGCCGGACATGGGGTCTCTGAAGGTTCTTTCAGACATGGGATGCGACGTCGAAATGGGCCACGATCAGGTGTCCGTCAGGGGGCCTGACGGACTGGTTGGAGTAGACGCCGACATGAACACCTGTCCAGATGCAGTTCTCGGACTCGCCGTTGTAGCCGCCTTCGCGACCAGCGAGTCGGTATTTCGGAATATTGGCAACCTCAGGATCAAAGAGACGGACCGTCTCGAAGCACTCGAGACGGAGCTGCGACGTCTTGGCGCAGACGCCACGGCCGGGCCGGATTGGTTGTCTGTGCGTCCAGGACCGCTCAGGGGGGCGACCATCGAGACGTACGACGATCATCGAATGGCCATGGCGTTTTCGATAGCCGGCCTCGTGCTTGAAGGAGTGGTCATTCAGGATCCGGGTTGCGTGGCCAAGACCTGGCCAGGGTTTTTCGAGTGGTTGGAGACATTGTGAGCGAACGGATAGTCATCGCGGTTGATGGACCAAGTGGCGTGGGCAAAACCTCTGTCGCCCGAGGGGTCGCCGTTCGATTGAATTTCGGACATCTTGATACCGGGGCGTTCTACCGCGCGGCCACGATCGTGGTCTTGATCAATCGGGTGGGCTTAGCTGACGAAGCTGCAGTGGCGAAGGAGATCGGAAGAGCACACGTCTGAACC
>CALCCX010000254.1 GCA_937900165.1 uncultured Acidimicrobiia bacterium
TTTGTCTTTTGTTTTTTAATGATACGGCGACCACCGAGATCTACACTCTTTCCCTACACGACGCTCTTCCGATCTTGAGATGGCCGATTCCGTCGAGACGGAGCTGTCCTACTACCGCAGGATGCTCCACGGACGGATGGACCTGCTGGCATTTGAGTTACGCAGGCGCTCTGGTGAGGAGACAAGAACTCTGATCGAGGCGTTGCCCGAGATCCTTGGTGGAGGCGAGACCGCCAGTGGCACTGGTGGTCGCCCGACACCTGCAGTGATGCCAGAGCTGCCAGAAGCCCCCAGACGCCCAGTGGACCGGGTCCTGGCAGACGACTTCTTGGCTCGCCTTCCGTCCATGTCGGACCAGGATCTCGAAGAGGTGCAGGCAATGTTGGTCGACGCCGAGCGAGAGGTCTCGGTGCAGCGCAAATCTGCCCAGGTGGCCTTTGACGGAATCCAGGCCGACATCCTCGCCAGGTACAAGGATGGAACCGCAGATCAATCAGGCTTGTTGGACGCCTGATCTCCATGCTCGCCAGTGTCGAGCGAAGCGGGGTGGTCGAGGCAACGCACGACGGATCCGTAGCCGCAGTGCGTTCGAACGGAACCCTGGTCGCAAGCGATGGCGAAGTCCATCGCCAATACTTGGCCCGTTCCGCCGCCAAACCCTTTCAAGTCAAGGTTGCCCAATCGTACGGGGCCGCCTTGGCGCCAGAACAAATTGCGATAGGGACGGCCAGTCACGGCGGTCAGCCAATTCACTTGGCCTACGTGAAGGAGATGCTTGCCGAAGTCGACTTGGACGAACGGGCGCTGCGCTGTCCGCCAGGGTGGCCCTATGTGCCGTCTGCCAAGGTGAGACTCACGTCTGTCGGCCATCGCAGACCCAAACCTCTGTTCCACAACTGTTCCGGGAAACACGCCGCGATGCTGAGAGCTTGCGTGGCAATGGGATGGCCGATCGAAACCTACCTCTCGCCCTCGCACCCCCTCCAAGAGGCCAACCGGGAGGAGTTTGAGCGGATGACCGGCGAGTCGGCGGGAGTAGACGCGATCGACGGATGCGGAATTCCCGTGTTTTCTGTGAGCACCGCCGGGCTGGCCAAGGCATACGCCCGTCTCGGCTCTGACCAGGACTACGCGCAAATATGGCAGGCGATGCACCGGTATGGTGCTCTGACCAGTGATTGGGGAGCAGTTCCGGCCGCGATCTCACAATGGGCCGATGTCGCCGCCAAGGGTGGGGCCGAGGGTTTGATCGGGATCTCAACCAGATCCGATCTCGGGATCGCGATCAAGAGTCGAGATGGTTCCATGCGTCCGCTCGGACCTGTGGTACTCGCCTCCCTGGAACAGCTTCGCCTCATACCCATACTCACAAGGCAATATGGGGCTGATCGTCTCTCTGAACCGGTCTGGGGCGGAGGAGGCAAGGTCGGCTCCGTACTGGCAGAGGTCATGTTGACGTGAACCCAGATTGGAGTCTGCTCGATTCGTCGGCGCCGGTAGCGCCCCTGGTTGGACCGTTTGTTCGGAGTCCGTTCCTCTCGCTGCTCGAACGCCACCATGGCCCCCCCGAATCCGTCCCGCATATTGTTGGCGGCCAGGCTGGAGCGGTAGCGTTCGAGCGGTCGGATGCCGGGTTGGCCCTTTTGGGTCCCCGGGATCTCGTTGACTACCGCTCTCCGGTCGGAGACGTTGGCCCAGTCCTCGTGGAGATGTTCGAGGCTACAGACAGTGGAACTGCGATCAGTCTCGATTCTCTTCCCCTCGAGGCCGTCGAGGTTTTCGGTCGTGCGTTTGCCTCTGTTGGATTCGACGCAGAACCGAAGGAGAACGAGAGTGCCGCTGTCCTTCAACTACCGTCAACCTTTGACGACTACATGGCCGCGATCGGCAAGAAGGAGCGGCACGAGATCCGACGCAAGGGCCGCCGACTGAGCGAAGAGTTGGGGGACCTGTCCGTGGAGAGCTTTGACTCACCCGGGCCCCCGCTCGATCATTTTTTTCGGTTCCATCGACAGGCGACGGGGGACAAGGGGACCTTCATGACCCCGCAGATGATGGCCTTCTTCACCGCGCTCTTGGGGTTGCCTGGCTGGCAGCTCGCCACTCTGCGCGGCGGCGAGGGCCAGATTGTGGCGGCAGTCGTCGGCTATGTCGACAGTGACGGCTACTACCTCTACAACAGCGCATATGACCCCGGTCTGCATCGGCTTGCCCCCGGCCTGGTCCTGCTCAACCGCTTGATTGAGCGCTCCATTGCCGCCGGGCACCAAGTCTTCGATTTCCTCAAGGGTGACGAGACATACAAGTATCGGATGGGCGCAGAGCCACGGCCACTATTCGGGATGGAGGTCGTGATGTGATCAAGCGCATCGCGTAAGATCGGAAGAGCACACGTCTGAACTCCAGTCACACTGATA
>CALCCX010000255.1 GCA_937900165.1 uncultured Acidimicrobiia bacterium
AACGAGAATATGAGCGTAGAAAGAGTATAGGGAGAAGAGAAACGACACAAGAGAGGGGAGGGATGAAGAGACAGGGTAAGACAGGAGAGAGAAGAAAAAGAAAGAAAAAAAGATTTATTGATTATTTTTTTTTTTAATGATACGGCGACCACCGAGATCTACACTCTTTCCCTACACGACGCTCTTCCGATCTGACTTGGAGCGTCGATGGTGCTCTCCATGATCGTCACCGAGCCGTCTGATCCGACCGTAGCGACCATTCCTCCCTCCGGCCCGCTGAGGCCGACATAGAGGACGTCATCGATCTCTTCAACTGCGGTCGCTTTCCACCCGGGCTCCACTCCGAGGTCGATCGTCTCCCAGTTCGGCCCGTTTTGGCTCCACCAGATCCTGGGTACCGGTTCGCGGTCCTGGTCGTACACCCACCCGGCGAGGTAGAACCTCGACACGCCGGCCGTGACGGCGTGGAAGCGTCCCTGGCCGGGTCGCGGCTCGATCGGAGCGAAAGGAACCACGGACCACTCGGTCAGCGCGACTTCGACGACCGTGGTCGTCGAGGATGCCAGGGTGGCCGCCGTCACTGCGGTGTCTGTCGTTGCGGTTTCGCGACCCGACACGACGGTGGTGGCCGCCGGCTCTTCGGATGACTTCGAACACCCGACCAGGACAAGGGAAACGGCCATGAGGACGAGGGTCAGACGAGCGCCGATCATTTCCGACTGATCGGCCCCGGGGCGATTGCACTTGACGCCTCTGTTCAATACTGCGCGAGGTTCGGCGACCATCACGACCCGACCGGTGCAAGCGGGGCCCAGCCCCCAGCGACGGATCTATACGACCGACTCCTGTCCTGGAAACGTGGTCGCAACCACCAGCCGAGGCGGGTGCGAGTGGACGGGAAGCTGGTGGCCGGCGAGGGTTTTGACCTCGAGCATCCGCACGGGGTCGTTTCCGAAGACGATCCTGTGTCCGTCGGAATCCACTTGCGTCGAGTCTGGTATGGGGTCCATGTGTTCTCCCTCGGTCGTCCGTTGGCTCTGGTCTGCTCCCATCCCAACTCTTCTGTCAGATAGCGCTGAATCGTCGGGGCGACAACGGCGACCAAGTCCTCGATTCCGGGTTCGGCTAGTTCGGGGACTTCGAGAATGGTCCTTCCGAACACCAGTCCGATGAGGTGGCTTCCGCACAGCGCCAGGCGGCGCCGCGGGTGGGTTGCATCGAGGTGGCGCTCGGCCGTTGTCAGGAACCCTTGCTCGAGGAACTCCCTCAGCATGCGAGCGGCGTCTTCGTTGGTGGCCGCGGCCCGGATGAGGGAGAGCGCCGGCGAGCCGGGGCCCTCCAGCGACCCTGTTAGAAACCCTCCAGCTTGATCCAGCTCCCCTCCGGGCGGCTTCGTAGCCTCAAGCGAGGCCCATCGTTCGGGGACAGCGGACACCGCAGCGAAGGGGTCGACCGCGATACAGAGCGTGTGGACGCAATGAGAGCGTCGGGAGAACGGCCCGAAAGAGAACTCGGAGGATTTGGTCGTGGGCACTGGGACGCCCTGGCCGGCCACAGCCTCGGTCCATTGGCTGCCGGCCGTCGCGATGCCCTTGCCCCGGCCGACGGAATGTCCGCAAGGACCCTGCTCGGCTCATGCACGGTGCACAGCGAGCGATGGCGTCTCGACCCACGGTGACCGTTTCGAAGGTCGGGCGGAATGACCAATGCCCGTGTGGCTCAGGTTCCAAGGACAAGCGGTGCCACGGTGCCTGATCGGGCCAAACCTCCATCGTCAGTCGCCGGGTCGCGATGCGAGCCGATCAAGAACCGACTGGTCGAAACCGACGCAGACGACCTCGACGCGGTCAGCGGGTATGTCAGAGCTGAGCCCCTCCACGGCGAGGCGGACACCGGCAGCGGCGGGTGCGCCGAAGAGGGCCTTCAGATAGCCGAGCGCTGTTCTGGTCGCAGGGCCGGCGGTTGGATGTTCGAGGAGGGACTTGAACCGAGCGACTGCCGGTTCTGTGCCGAGATGCAGCATCAACCGATAGCTGTCGGCCGCGTCCTTGGCGATCACACGGTCGGGTCGTGTCTCGGCCTGTGCTGTACGTTCGCCGATCTTGTGGAGCTTTGCCACCAACAGCGCCGTGGGGCCGGCAACGTCGACGGTGATGCCTCGCTTGTCTGTCGGGTCCAAGGAGGTGATCGTCATGGGCGACCTATCGACCAGCGCCGCTTCGAGCCCGTCAGCCCGTCCCGCCGAATGCTTTCCATGGCCGCTGAGTCGAGCGCCGCGGCGTCCGGGTCCGGCGAGGGCTTCGGGAACGATGAGATCAACAGGAATGATTTCGTCATTGCCGTCCACGACGATCGACTTCCCCCAGATTCCGGGGCGATCGGGCTGGGTTCGCTCGAAGCCGGCGGCGGTCATCAACTCTGCGAGCATCGGTGTCTCGGCGAGCGTGGTCGGGTCGATGGCGAGGTCGGCGTCGGTGGTGTAGCTTGCCGAGAACGACAGTGCGATCTCGTCGGTCCGGAGGTAGACAGCCTGTGCACCGACGAGCACAAGCGAGCCACGATGATCTGCTAGCGCGTCGAGTGCTTCCAGCAGCACCCGACGAGCTTCGATCATCAATGGAGGCGGACCCGTCAAGAGGACGCTCCGGAGGTGATCCGCCATTCGCCTTCGTTCTCGATCATCCACTCGAGAACGGCCTCGCCTTCTTGTGGCATGCGACCTGTGCCTCCCAGACAGTCGAGGACAACCTGGCTAGGTGCGACCCAGCGGATGCGATCGCTTGTTGAGATCCTTGCGAAGACACCATCGTCGGCAGGACGAACGAGTTGGACATCGGCCCCTTGTTCTGCGGGAAGCAGGTTCAGTGCTGCCGCGAGTGCGTCGGGCTCAGGGGAGTAGACGGCGAGCCCCACCGGGGCGGTGACCGCTTTGATAAGGGCCGCGGCAAATGAGCCTGTGACGGCGTATTCCTGATCATCGACGTTGGACAGCCCTTCGAGAGTACGCTCGACGCCGCTGCGGGCGATGTAGGTCTTGGTTCGCCCCTTGTCGAAGAGAGCGACGGCGTTGCCACGGCGCCGGAGCATCGCTGGCCAGTCCACCTCTTCGACTGTCCCACGATTGTCACGCCTGATCAGGGCCTCGCGTTCGAGCGCTTGGAGGGTTCGTGAGGAGTACCCGGCACTCACATCCGCAAGTTCTGCGAGTCGGGTTACCGAGTAGGGGGGCGTGAAGTCGGTCAGCGCGCGGATGATGCGTCCTGCAGCTGGCCCTGAGATCCCTCGCTCTGGTCGTCGCCCTGGTGTTGGCTCACGTTGAGCGCCCTCAGTCCTTACTGAGAGACCGGGATAGTCGATGGCGATCCAGGCGTTACCGGTGAGGTCGAGGTAGTTGATGCTCGCCTTTTCAAGGACTTCGCGACTGCGAGGACTGAGGTACCGGCTGACAACGAGGATTGGGCTGCCGGCGTCTCTACGCACCCGCCGGGCGAGCGGGTCGTTGTAGGCCTTGTCCAGCTCAGCGGGAGTGGCGCGAAGGCGGGCGTCAACGAGGATCGGGCGGCCGGTACCTGCACGGTCCTTCACGAAGAATCGTTCATCGGACAGGCCTTCGTTCTGCGCCGGGCCCTGTCCGCGCTCGACCGTCCACTGGGGAGGGAGAAGACCCAGTAGTACTTCGATAGCCTGCTCAAGGAGCGTCTCAGGTGCCTCTTTCTCAATCGCCACCTGGCTATTCTCTTCTACAACCGGGGAGATTGCAAGTTATGTCCTATTGCCACCATGTGGCAATGTGATCATACTGGCAACGTGCGATGATTAAGCTCTGGGATCGGGAGGCGCGTGGCCGGTAACTTGGATCGAGGAGGACGATGAACGTTGGCACATTGGAACGACTTCGACGACGGTGGTCGCCGCTGGCTGGTCGGATGACTTCGAACACCCGACCAGGCACCTCGGCGGCCAGGATCTCTTCGATTCGTTCGGAGATGTCTTCGCGTCCACTGCGGCCAGCCTGTCGACGGGGGCCGAGAGGATAGCCGAAGCGACCTACGGGAGACAGTCGACGGCGACTTTCAATGCTGAGCAGATCTGGCGCATTCGCTCGTCGCTGAGGCGACCGAGCCGCTGGGTGAGCTACCGACAGAGACGCTCTCGATCGAGTCGAGATTCACAGCCGAGGTTTGTGGAATCGGGTCTTCGGCCGGGTCGAGAGCTACCTCGCTTGGGAGATCACGGATCTTGGTGGTGCACGGAGCAATCAAGGCCCGTCGCAGTCTGGGGATCGCGACGTCACGCGACAGGACCACAACCGGGCGCGTGATTGATGCGTGGTTCGCCGTCGGGTGTGCTACCACCCGAGATCTGATGATCGGCGTGCCTGTTCCCATTGCCGGGAAGGTGTGGCAAAATAGATCGGAAGAGCACACGTCTGAACTCCAGTCACACTGATATATCTCGTATGCCGTCTTCTGCTTGAAAAAAAAAAAAAAAAAAAAAAAACAAAATAAAAAGAAAATAAAATTAAAAAAAAAAAACGTAAGAATAAATAACAAAAGAAACAGATACAGTTAACGACAAACGTAACGCAGCACACCAAACACACATGATAAGTACACTATA
>CALCCX010000256.1 GCA_937900165.1 uncultured Acidimicrobiia bacterium
TCAGCAGCATCGTACAGGCAGCAGTGCAGAGTCTGCTTTTTCTTTTTTTTTTTTTCAAGCAGAAGACGGCATACGAGATATATCAGTGTGACTGGAGTTCAGACGTGTGCTCTTCCGATCTCGAGGAAGTCGTACGGCTGCGATATGACCGTGCTGTTCTCCAGATACACGGCGTTGCACATCGCCACGAACGGGTCCGGCTCGTATCCGTCGAGACGGTGTTCTCCGGCGCGGCTGGCCGAAACGATGCCGGCGCCGTTGTAGAGCGCACCCGCTTCCTCGCCGCCGAACTCGACCATCTTGCCGGTCACCAGCTCGCTGTCCATGGCGAGATAGCTGGTGTTGTAGAACTGCACGTCGCCGGGCTCGAATTCCTGCACGATCATCTCCTGCAAGTAGCCGGGCAGCGTGAGCGTGTTGACGAGAGGGAAGATCACGTCGACTCCGTCGGCTCGCATCCCCTGCACCGATTCGATCACGCCACCGCTGCAGATCGGCTCGTCGCCGCAGTCGAGCACGTCGACTCTCGCTACTTCGAGGCCCTCGGCTTCGAGTGCCGCGAGCAGACCTTCCTGAATGATCTGGGGGTCGGGGCTCGTGTCGCCGTGCAAGACCCCGTTCGTCTTGCCGATGAGCCGATCGGCGAATTCACTCACCGCGAAAGTTAAGATGTCGGTGGGCATGTGGTTGAACGAGAAGAACCGGCCCTCGCCCTGCTCGAAATCGCTGTCGCTCGCGTCGTATGTGGTGATGAAGATCACATCGTTTTGTGCGGTCAGGCAGTTCCCCAGCGGAACTCCGACACCGGTGAAGGAGAATGCGGCGACGGCGCCCTGGTCCTCGGCGATCGTGGTGCAGCGCTCCTGGGCTTCGAGATCGGGGTCGCCGCCGAAGCCCGGGACGGGCAGATCGACGGTGTACAGGGTGAGCATTCGGCCGTTGATTCCTCCGCATTGCTCGTTGATCACCCGGACGAAGGTCTCCGCCTGGTCGGTGGGATCGCCGTTGTCGAACGCGAACCCGATCGGTTCGAGATCCTCGGTCATCAGCCGGACGTTGGTGATGACGACTTCCTCTGCGGTCATCCCGGGCCCCACGTCCTCGGGCGAGTACTCGATGCCGTCAGCCGGAGCGGTGCAGAAGGCGTCGGTGCCGGTGAAGCGGCTCTCGAACGGCATCTCGCCGTTCCCCGATCCGTTCTCCTCGGGAGGATCGCCCTCGTCGGGTGGCGGATCGGTCTCGCCGGACGGCTCCTCGGGCGTGGTGGGCTCATCAGGTGTCGATGGGTCCTCAGGGCTCGGCTGCGTGCCTTCCCCGTTGTCGGTGCCGCACGCCGCCGCAAGGAGCGCGAGGGCGACGATGAGAATAACAAATTGCCTTGTTCGTGAACTCACTGTGGATCCCCTTGTGATTCAACGGAGCTGGCTCGCTCGGACTCGAGAACTCCGGTGCCCAGATACAATCGAACTATACGCATATTCAGTAGGAATTCAGACTAGGGCGTTCGACGCGACCGGTCAAGCGGCAACCTCGAATCGAGCTGTTCCCTGACAACCATTCTGTTGATGCTCCTGGTACTGGCCTAGGCTCACCTTGTTCGCGTCACGTGTCAGAGGAGCCCGAAGATGAATCCCAAACCAACCGCGAGCGGCACGACCCCGAAGAAAGCGGGTGGGTCGGTCAGCCGACGGCGCACCGAAAAACTGTCCGAGGTCCTGGCGCGAGAGATCGTTCGCGACATTCAAGATCTCGAACCGTCGACGATGCTGCCTTCTGAGGCGGCCATGCTCGAAAAGTACGGGGTCGGCCGGGCTTCACTTCGTGAAGCGCTCCGCATGCTCGAGGTGCAGGTCTCATCGTGATCCGGCCCGGTCCCGGTGGTGGCCCGATGGTGGCGCAGGTCGACAGCGCCCACTATGGCCGGATTTCCTCGCTCTACTACCACATGTCCGACGCCACTTACCAAGATGTCGCCGACGCGCGTTTGGTGATGGAGCCGGTCATCGCTCGGCTGATCGCCGAGAAGCAGGATCCCGACAACATCGAGACGCTGCGGGCCTATGTTGCCGCTCACTCGGCGGACGACCCCGGCGAGGACACCTACGAGGCGTATGTCGACGAGGCGGCCGGCTTCCACAAGCTGGTGATGGGGATGGCCGGGAATCCAGTGCTGTCACTGGCCGCCGAGTCGCTTCAGGATGTGCTTCTCGGGCGCACTCAGAGCCTGTTCCCGATCGAGGAACAAGGGCGGGTACACCACGACCACATGATGATCGCCAAGGCCATGATCAAGGGCGAGGCCGGGCGGGCCGAACGACTCATGCGGGAGCACATGCAGGAGTACGTGAACTATTCGCTGCAGCGCTACCCGGGGGTTCTCGCCGAGACCGTGGACTGGCGCTGACGGCTCAGGGGCCGGCGGGGGCCGGCGCCTCCACAACGCTGTTCGTCAATGTGCCGAGCGGCCCTCCGCGTAGCTCGACGACGTCGCCGGCGCCCCAGATGAGCAGGTTGCTGCACGTCTCGCGGAAGATGAAGGTCGCGTAGCCGAGGCACTTGGCGCCCGTCTCGGAGTTGAAGACGAGCACCCCCTTGCGGAGTCCGCCGAAGTGCTCCGCGCAGATCTCCTCGCTGTAGAAGAACGCGAAGGAGTCGCGGTCACTGCGGAACAGCGCGGGCTTGGTGTTGCCCATGGCGTTGGGCCCGCCGCCGGTGGGCACGGCCGGGATGAAGCCCGATGGCAGCAGCCAGCGGTGGATCACCTCGTAGAGCTCGGCGTCCCACACGCGCTCGTAGCGGTCACTGGTCACCGCGCGCAGGTGGTCGCCATCGACCAAGCCGATGCGGAAGCGCGA
>CALCCX010000257.1 GCA_937900165.1 uncultured Acidimicrobiia bacterium
TGTTAATTGTTTCTATAGTTTTGTTGCTTGAGATTTTTTGTCTTTTTGTTTTTGTTTTTTATTTTTTTATTTTCTTTTTTTTTTTTTTTTCAAGCAGAAGACGGCATACGAGATATATCAGTGTGACTGGAGTTCAGACGTGTGCTCTTCCGATCTGTGTGCAATTCCGTTCGCGCGAAGATCTCCTCGCCGAGTCCGACCATGTCATCCTGCTCGCTGCGCTGACACCGGAGACGGAGGGCATGATCGACGCCGAGGCCCTCGCCATGATGAAGCCGACTGCTACCTTGGTCAACGCGGCCAGGGGTCCGCTGGTGGACGGCGATGCACTTGCCGAAGCACTTGCCAGGGGGATCATTTTTGGTGCCGGCCTCGATGTGACGGACCCTGAGCCGATTCCGATTGACCATGCTCTCCTGGCTCTCCCCAATTGCCTCATTGTTCCCCATCTTGGTAGCGCCACCTTCCGGACCAGGGTGCACATGGCAGAGATGGCCGCGGCCAATCTCGTGGCCGCCCTCAGCGGTGAGCGCATGCCTCATTGCGCAAACCCAGAGGTCTACGAGAAATGACGCCTGCGACGTTGCCGGTTGTCGCCCCCAGTCGAAATGGCGGATAGAGTCGACGCCACTGGAGGTTTGGGATCCGCTACCGCTTTCTGGCCCTGACATTCTTTTTCCTCATTGGCCTGGTCGGCCTCGCCGATTTTGCATGGCAGGTATCGACCGTGGCAGATGCCGATCGCACAGCAGAAGCCGCGAGAGTGTTGGGGATCGGCATCGATTCTCTGCGAACCAGGACCAACCTGCTGGTCCCTCTCGCCGCGGTCATTGCGGCTGTCGCCTTGAGCGTTGCATACGGGGCAATTGTGGGCGATGCACGCCGGGATGGGCGCATTATTTGTACGGCGCTGCTATCACTGTACGCGGCTGTGGAGCTGGCCTCTGGGCTGCTTCTCGATCCTCGCCAGTTCGTATTGGCGGCGTTGTTCACAGCATTGGCGGCAGGCGCTCTGTTTTTTGTGAGGAACGCGAGCCCGGTGGGTCCGATCCAACGGGAGGCCTGACCGGGCGGGCCCGAGTTCGATGGTGTGGACCCTCCTATTCGAGCGATGCCGCTTCACTCGGCTCCTACGACGACCAGAAGCGTTCCGTCTGAAACCGTAATTGCAGCCTCGGAACCCGTTGCCTCGTTGCTGATACCTCGGGTCGTGCCTGCCCTCAGTTTTGCCCCAGCGAGTGGCCATCGCAGCCCTCGAAGGTGAACCCCCCTGGCGGTTCCGGCAGTTGGGATGATGCTGACGATCTGTCCCGGGATCGTCGGCACGTGGCGAGTACCCCTCACTATGTAGGCCCTGACCGCTCCGGTGGTCCAGGTGATCTTGGCGGCGGCATACTTGCGTGAAGCCAACAGGCCCACGTTCGCCAGGTGGTGGTCGAGGCGGCCTCCCGACCCGCCAATCACGAGGATGTCTGTCGCCCTCGCGTCGATGGCTGCGTCCATGGCGAGTTCGAGGTCGGTAGCGTCCTTGGCGGGTGGGTAGGCTCGGATCTCGGTGCCGACTGTCTTCGCTCTTTCGAGGCCGGTTGCGCTGATCGAATCGAGATCGCCTATCAAGATGTCGACCTCCAATCCAAGTCGTTCTGCAAGATCGGCCCCTGAATCAGCTGCGATCGTGAGGTCGGGCGGGGGGAGGTCCGCCAGTGCCTCAGGTTGGACGTCAGCTCCGCCGGCAACCACGTACACGATCATCGAACAGGCCTTCCATCTGGGTTCCTCGTCCAATTCTCAGCGCACGGAGCCAAATGACAAAATCGTCTTACGCGCGAATGCGCGCGTAAGACTTACCTTGGGCCACGGTTGGCGCCCGTCCACGTTGGATCGGGTTGCTTGGTGAGTCGGGTTTGGGTCGAACAATCTGTCGCCTTTGTGCCGAATCAGTTCGACTGCGGCGGCGAATCAGGTAGGCCTCAGCGTGTGGCGAAAGTACCAATCGACCCGGCTGCGATGAATCCCGGCTTGCTCCCGTCGGCCGGCTGCCACCAGATTTCATCGCCGGTTTGCCCGACCGCGGAATAGACGATCCCGCTCGAGTCCGGTGCCCACCTGGTCATGCTCCTGGCGAACTGATCAAAGAATGGCAAATAAGAGATCGTATAGGTTGCTGAGGGAACGATCGGCCCGAAAACCAGCACCTCATCCTGGTTTCCGATTCCCCATTGGACAGCGGTCCCATCTTCGGTAGTCGTCAAGAATGCCAACCGTGTCGAATCTGGGGCCCACTCGAAGGCGATCACGCCGTTCTGAACCGTCGTCTGGATTCGGCTCTCCAGGTCCATTGTCACCAGGGAGCCGAAGTTGGGGGTCCGATCGGCCCCGGTGACAGAAAAAGCCAGGCTGGCGCCGTCTGGCGAGACTTCGAAAGAGATCCGACCCCGAAATTCGATCAGAGTCGAGGGTTCCTCAGACTCCACGTCGTAGCTCACAAGCTCCAGAAGGGGATCCTCGACCTGGGCGATTGGGAGACCGTCGGCCGACGCCACGATCCCTGACTCCGGCTCTACCACGTACAGGACGGCTGAACCGTCCGGTGTCCAATCGGGGGCCAAGAACGACCGGGTCGCGGGAGCGATACGGGGCCCTCGCTCGTCTGGAGCGCCAATCGCGATCCCGACCTCACCAACGTGGGTTACCAGCCTGGCCGAATCTGGTGCCCAGTCGAAGTAGTATGGGGTTCCAGCGGCGGCGATGTCGACCGTCTCGTCTGTCCGGTCAGCTATGCCAAGGGTGACCGGGTTTCCACCCAGGAACGCCAACTTGGTACTGTCCGGGCTCCAGTGCAGGTAGAAGGGGACGAAGGGCACGTCGTACCGTTCCACACTGGTGGCGTCCGGTGCCGCGATGACTATCTGACCTACGCCAGAGGAATCGACTTCGCCCCAAGCCAGGACCGATCCGCCTGGCGCCCAGGTCGGTTGCACCGCGAAGACGTCTCCGCCTGCGCCGACTTCAATCAGAGTGCCGTCCGACGATGTCCGCAGCACTCCATCCACACCGAGGATCGCCAGTCCGTCAGGAGTTGCGATCGGGGTTGGGGGTTGCGTCACCGTTGTCTGTTCCCTGGGCGGCTGCGCCTGGCTAGTGGTGGGCGATGGGTCGGCGGCCAGGGTGGTTGTCGTTGATGTGGCCCGGCCGACTTCTGGGGGCCTGGTTGATGAGGTCGTGCCAACACTTGTCTGACTCGAGCCACAAGCGGCCGCGAGCAGAGCTATGGACAGGAGTCCTGGTGCCGCGATCAAACGAAGAGGCGGTACCGAGATCAAGACCATGGGTTGAGGCTACAGCCGGCGCCTGACTACGAGGCCGACCAGGGAACAGCCGGTAGCCCAATTTTGGCTCTCATGCCCTGGCCTACAATCCGCGGCGAGGAACGGGGAGTCGGTTTGAAGACAATCGCTGTGTTGACATCTGGTGGGGACGCGCCAGGAATGAACGCGGCCATTTGGGCAGTGGTCAAGGTCGCTGCATCTCGTGGGATCAACGTTGTTGGCGTGGAGCGCGGATACGACGGGCTCGTGGATGGCGTCTTTCGACCTCTGACTCGGGCTGTGATGAGCTCAGGGAATCTCGCCCCCGCTCCTGGCATTGATGGCATGGCGGGATCGGGCGGTACCTTGCTTGGCACCACCCGCTGCCGGCGTTTCTACGATCCGCAAGGGCGAAGGGAGGCGTGTCGTCAGTTGACCATGGCAGGGATCGACGGACTGATCGCCATTGGCGGCAATGGGACTCTGGCCGGCGCCCATCTCTTCGCCGAAGAATGCGGCTCCGTCCCTGTGATTGGGATCCCAGCATCGATTGACAACGATATCGGATGCACGGCTGATGCGATCGGCGTCGACACCGCTCTGAATACGATCATCGACGCCTGCGATCGAATCTCAGATACCGCTCGGTCCCATCATCGAGCGTTCATCGTCGAGGTCATGGGTAGGCGGTCCGGTTACCTGGCGATGGCCGCGTCGGTGGCGGCAGCCGCGGACGCCGTGCTCTTACCTGAACTCGATCGCTCAGAGGAGGAGACGATCACCAGCGTCGAAAAGATCATCCGTCAGTCGTTTGACGCTGGACGCGACAAGAGAAGGGTGCTGATCATCAAGGCGGAGGGGGTTTCGATCACGGCTACCGATCTCGCCGACCGTGTGCATGAACGGTTGAGCGACCACCCTGACGTCGATATCAGAGCCACTGTGCTGGGCCATGTCGTAAGGGGAGGTCGCCCGAGCTATCACGACCGCATGGTCGCCGGGCGGCTCGCGCTTGGCGCAGTGAATTCGCTGGCTGAGGGAGGCCACGATCAGATGGTGGCTTGGAGTACGACGACCGACGGCGGCGAACGTACTGACGACCCACGAGTCTCCATTTTCCCACTCGATATCGTGCTCGAAGAAACCGAGGCGCTGCTTGATGGATCGAGCGACATCACCAAACGAAGGGTGTTGAGAATGCAGTCCGTTCAGGGTGTTCTGGCCCTGTGACCCACTTGTCTCGACACACCACGAGAGCGACCATTCGCATTGTTTAAATCGTTGAGTCTGGTCGCCAGCTCTCGTCGCAGTTGGCTCTCCTCGAGCCTCCATTGCCAATTTCCTTCGGTGGTACCGGGTGTGTTCATTCTCGCGTCCGTGCCGAG
>CALCCX010000258.1 GCA_937900165.1 uncultured Acidimicrobiia bacterium
CCCACTCTTTCCCTACCCGACGCTCTTCCGATCTAGGTTGAGATCAAATGCCGTGCCCCAGGCTCGTTCCAAGACGCCGATCTCTCCAGTGGCAACCGCTCCTGGTGCGATTGCCAACAAGGTCGTCTCCGGAGCATCTGGGGTGGGCAGCAGCGAAACGATCATCACAAGGCCCGCCACCAGAGCAGCCACCGCAGCCGTCCAACGCCACCGCTGCCTGCTCTTGGCCAGCTGCGTACGTTCGGAACTCACCCTGGCGACAGCCGCGTCCAGCACGCTGACCGGTACCGGCTCGGAGTCTGGCGATCCGACCTTGGCCAGGAGGCCGGGGATGGGCGCAAACGCTTGGACACCGGCCTGGCACTGGTCACACCCGCCGAGATGGTTCTCGAATAGTCCCCGTTCCTCGGCCTCCAACGCTCCGAGGACATAGGCGGCCGACCACTCGCGGTACTGATCATGCTCGGTCATTGCAACACTTCTCGTTCCTCGAGAGCCGCTCGAAGCGCCCTCATGCCGTAGAACATTCGGGACTTGACGGTACCTGGAGGCACGCCGAGCCGCTCGCCGATCTGGGCTGCCGTCCGACCGTTGAAAAACGCCTCAACGATCACAGCTCTGTGAGGTTCGGACAGCGTGCCCAACGCGTCTCGGATGACGCTGGCTTCGGCTAGGTTCTCTATTCCCCCGTCGTCCGGCTTTTCCTCGATGTTGTAACCGACGATCCGCAGTCGACGAGACTTGCGATAGAGATCGGTGGCCGCGTTGCGTGCTATTCCGAATAGCCAGGCACGTTCGGTTCCCCGCGCCGGTTCGTATTGGTCGTATTTGCGCCAGGCGCGCACCAATGTCTCGGCAACCAGCTCCTCCGCATCACGTCGGTCGGCCACCCTGCCCAATGCCCAGTTGAAGAGGGCGGCCCCGTGCTCGGTGTGGAGGCGCTTGGTCAGCGCTTCCCCCCGCTGCGTGTGATCGTGTTCAGAGGTGGTCTTCGGCATCGTGCATGCAAGCGTGTCGGTGGCTGGTGGATCGTCCCAGGTGAGGGTAGACCCACCAGCCGAGCCGATATCAGCCTCCTACGGTGATTTCTGCGCCGGTCACTGCGACTTCTCCGTCTGCGGTTGTGGCGGGTAGGTCGATGGCGTTGTCTGGGGGCATGAAGGTGTATTGGCCGTCTTCGTCCACGTCGATGTGGACCATTGGGAAGACCATGCCGGTGGCGGCCAGTGGTTCGTCGAGGGTGATGGTGACGTCTGTGCTTGTGCCGTCGGCGAGTAGGTCTGAGACTCCGATTACCGGGCCTGGGGCGCCGTCGACGCTGGAGTGGACTGCTACGAACCCGGAGGCCGGCAGGGTCACTGAGGCGATGACGATTGTGGTTCCGTCTGATGTTTGGGCTTCTACGGCCAGTTCGGCTGGTGACATCTCCGGCTCGGCCATTGCTTCGGCCTCGGTGGTCGCCGTCGTCGAGGGTGCCTCGGTAGCCGTAGTGGTCTCGGAATTGGTTGCGGTGGTTTGAGTGTCATCACCGCCGCAGGCGGCGGCAACCAGGCCGAGTGCCAGAAGTAGAGCGATCAGCTTCCTCATTGTGAATCTCCTGAATAGTGAAACCCGGAGAACGTGTCCGGATGCAGATGGATACGCATCCGTGCTCCAGAGGGTTCAAAAATTTGTTCGGGATTCTCAGAGGGGCCGCCTGCCAGGGGTCACGAGGCCGGTCTCGTAGGCGAGGATGACCGCTTGGGCGCGATCATGGAGGTCCAGTTTCGTGAAGATCCGCCGCAAGTGGGTCTTGGCGGTGGATTCGGCGATGAACAGTTCGGTACCGATCTCTCCGTTGGTCAGACCGAGCCCTACCAGGCGAAGCACCTCACGTTCCTTGCCTGTGAGCGGTTCCAATGGTGCGTCGTCTGTGGCCTTGTTCAATTGTCCCGTCGAGGCCCTTATCAGTCCCATGGTCACGGCGGAGTCCAGCAGGGCCTCTCCCTTGGCGATCGTATGGATCGCTTCGATGAGGCGCTCTGGGGAAATGCGTTTGAGCAGGAAGCCGCTGGCCCCAGCCCTAAGGGCATCGAACACATACTCATCGTGGCCGAATGTCGTGAGCACCAGAACCTTGGTGGCCGGTGACGCCTGGACGATCCTTTTGGTCGCGTCGATGCCACTCATACCCGGCATGCGGACGTCCATCAGCACTACGTCCGGAGTTGATTCGAAGACGGAGGCCAATGCAGATACTCCGCTGTCGGCTTCGCCGACGACCTCTATGTCGGCTGCGGTGTCCAGCACTGTCGCGATCCCGGCCCTCAGGAGGGGGTCATCGTCGACTATCAACACGCTGACCGTCATGTTGCGGCGAGGAAGGCGTGGACCCGAAACCCGCCCCCCTTAACGGGTCCATGTTCGACGTGGCCATCGAAGACTGCTGCGCGCTCGCCGATTCCGACCAGCCCTCGACCGGAGGTGAAACCTGAGCCCCCCTGCCCGTCGTCGACCACTTCGATGTCGATACCCTTGCCGGTGTATTCGATTTGGACTTCGGCCTGGCCGGCGTCGGCGTGTTTGAGTGTATTGGTGAGGGCCTCTTGAACAATCCGGTATGCGGACAGCTCGATAGGACGCACGGCCCCTGGAGGTCGTGCCCCTGTCACCTCATACGAGACATGGAGTCCGGATTTCTCGAATCGATCGAACAGAATCGGTAGCTGGTCGAGGCCCGGCTGGGGCCGGTGAGCTGTCGTCTCGGTGCGAAGTATGCCAAGCATCCGATCGAGCTCTCCCAATGCTGATCTGCCTGCTTCTTCCAATGATTCAAGACCCATCCTGGCTCGATCGGGGTCGCGTTGGATGAGGAGCCTCGCGGCGCCGGCCTGGACCAACATCACATTGACGGTGTGGCCGATGAGGTCGTGCAGTTCGCGGGCTATCCGACTTCGTTCCTCCGCAACCGCCTGCGCCGCCTCCCTCGCCTGAGCCTCTTGGACGAGTTCGCTGCGACGGGTGGCGGAATAGCCACTTCCCCAGGCAATCGTCCACAGGAAGGCGACAATGGCCGGCATGGCCGCGATGCTCGTCTCGACGGTGAGGAAATAGCCTGCCACGGCCAGCATCGCGGTGGCCAATCCTGCGATCGACCTCTTCTGAGTCGCGTATGTACCCACAGAGAAGGTGCTGATGAGGTTCGAATAGGTGTAGATCCCACCTACGAAAAAGAAGTTTGCCTGCACCACCAAGGCGAAACTGTTGACCGCATGCGCGGAAAGAGGAAACCTCCGACGGAATGCCAGCGGAGCAGCCATCAGCACGGTCGTCGCGATCGACCCGAACCCCGGCTCCGGACCCAGTGTGAGTTCCAGGAGCATCGCAACGCCCATACCGGTGGCAATGGCCACGTCGAGCATCAATGTCCGTCTGCTGATCACCGGATAGATCCTATGCCGATGATGAGGGTGCCTTTTGTGCCGATTGCCACCTCAACCGTTTCTGACCGACTCGACGCTGCGCAGACGGGGACCGACTCCTCTCAGCGCGGGGCGCCATACGATCGTCAGGAGTCCGATACCGACCATCGTTACAGCCACCGATGCCACGTCCATTGCCCAGAACGACAACCCTGTGTAGGCCTGCCGGAGGACGACGCCATAGATTGCGACCCATCCCAGCACCGCTGTGAGCATCAGGCGTCGTTTCGTTTTTTCGGGCAGGGTCCCAACCCCGAGTAGCACCGTCAGTGCTGAGAACACCTGGATCCCGTGCAGGCCTACGAAATGGGCGAGTTTGGCGCTACCGGCCGCTCCGACCGTTAACGAATCCGGCACCTGCCCAGTTGATGCGACCGTTTCGTTGCCCCGAGCTATCAGGTCTGACCCGACCCCAGATGCCACCAGCACGAGGATCAAGCCTGAGACCGATGCGATCCAGACCACCGGTTCTCCGCGTAGATCCCTGACGGCCCACACCAACAGAACGACAGTGACGATTGCGATCACCACCACTGACAGTCCCATCAGGGAAAATACCGCGTTGTCGAACTTCGTAGCCGTATTGAAATGTGAAGGGACTCCTCGCCAGCGTTGGATGGAGACCGCAGCCACTTCGAGTGCAGAAGCGATGCTGACGGCCCACGCCACGAGAGGACCGAAGGTGGGCCGCCGCCGGGTATGCCCAAGAATCCATCCGAAGGTGAGAAGGGTCAGTCCGAACGACAGACCGAAATTGATCGGCTTGCGCCATGAGACGGTTCCCCACCAACCGCTCGGGTCGAAGGCGAGGCCGGCTATGTGGGCGACGCCGACGGCCATGAGTGCTACGCCCGTCCGATACATGATCCGCTGGTACGAATGGCGTGGCCGGGTTTGGTCGATGATTGGTTGGAAGATGGTCTGCACCTTCAAGGGTCCTAATGTCTGAGGCGTCCAACATAGGACCGGGAGAAGCCGAAGTCGTCCGCCTTGTGGAGCAGATCTGCCTACCTCAGGGGGAGTAGACGAGAGAGGCTGGGTGCCGACATCGGCCCTTGATCCCACCCCTCTGGGGGTGGGGTATAGTGACCGACATTGTATTGGGCTTGCAGGGCAGGACTGCGGCTCGAGATCAGGAAATAGAATCCTGTGCATTGCGGAGATCGGAAGAGCGTCGTGTAGGGCAAGAGTGTAGATCTCGGTGGTCGCCGTATCATTAAAACAAAAAAAGG
>CALCCX010000259.1 GCA_937900165.1 uncultured Acidimicrobiia bacterium
TGGTGCGCTGGTGAGGCTGTGACGTGCTCTGAATTCCCGACCCGACTCTCTTCCGATCTGCTCTTTTTGATTTTGTTTATTTTTTTTTTTAATGATACGGCGACCACCGAGATCTACACTCTTTCCCTACACGACGCTCTTCCGATCTTACGCCGAGCGACGTCCAACACTGGTGAGTGTCATGTGGAGATCTGTCAAGTCCGGTCGGGCGTAAACGCGTAGCGGCGAAGGGCTAGGAGTGTTGGAGGCTTGCCTCGTGTGTTCGTAGTGGCGTGTGTCGCTCCAGCGCGACAAAGTCGGTATCAACGTGAAGTACCGGAAGGTCGGATTGGATGGCGACTGCGGCGATGAGGCAGTCGATGAGTTTGCGGACGGTTGCCCCTTTGCGTCGACACGCTCGGTACAGTCCAGCGGCTTCGTCGTAGTCTTGGGGCGTCACCGATACGAGAGTGGCTCTGGCCAGTAAGCCGCGAAGGTCGCCGAGGTGGCGCTCGTTTCGCGCGCCTGCGAGGACCTCCATCACCACGGCGTCGCACACTGCCATATCGCCGCCGAGGAGCTGGTCGACGGTTTCACATGCTGGGGTACCGGTGTCGCGGAGGAACTCGATCCAGGCCGAGGTATCGATCAGAATCATCCGGCGCGGGACTCGCGCATCTCATCGAGGTCACCATCCCAGCCAGTTCCTCGAAGGCGGCGGGCGTCGTCGAGATCGAGCGGCTCGGCGGCGAGCTTGCGCAAGGCTAGGTTGACGGCGTCGCGCTTCGTACTGAGCTGGTACCGGTTCATGATCGCACGACAGGCCTTGTCGTCGATGTCGATATTGGTGCGTGCCATACACCCACTATACACCATGCATCCTGATCCACATGGGCTCCGCTATGCCGTACGAATGTACGTACACGGCGTTGAGAGGTGGGCGATGGCCGTAATAACCGACCGCATGGAAGCTCGGGTCTCGCCCGAAGAGCGTGACCGCGTAGAACGTGCCGCCTCGGCGACCGGGCTCTCCGCATCGGCGTTCATGGTTGGTGCGGCGGTCGAACGCGTCGCCGACATCCTCGACTAGATGACGATGACGACCGTGCCGGCTGACTACTTCGATGAACTGTTGGCCGCGCTCGACGAGCCGGAACGCTCACCGCTGCTGGCCAACGCCGCTTTCTATGAACGCCACGATTTCCAATCACTGCCCGACAACGACCGGGGTGGTGGTCGTGAACTCGGCTCCGGCTCGGCGACCGAGTTCTATGAGGCCGGCTATTCGGCGGCTGTTGCGGTCGATGCCGATGAGGGCGCCTGCGTCGAGGACCAGCTTCACGCCCCTACCTTCCGCCGGCTTGGCGGAAGGTAGGGGACGCCCACTTCGGTGGCGAGAGCTTGGAGGTCTTCTTCATCGAATGCGCCGTGCTCATCCTGGTGGTAGTTTCCTCTATCTAGACTGACTACCTAGATAGGTGTACCATCTAGATATGGCGAATGAGCCGATCAAGGTCATGTTGGAGGGGTTGGTGCTCGCGGTGTTGGAGGGCTCTCCCACCTACGGGTACGTCATCGCCAAGCGGATTGGGGACGCGGGGGCCGCCGAGATCAAGGGCGGGACCCTCTATCCGATCCTCAACCGGCTCGCTGACGTCGGACATCTGTCCTCGGACTGGCGGGCGGGTGCCAACGGCCCTTCTCGCCGTTACTACGAGATCACGCCGGCAGGCCGTGACCGCCTTCGCGCCATACGAGTGCTGTGGAACGAGCAACGCGATGTCATCGATCGTTTTCTCACCGAGGGGGTCGCGCATGGACAGTAGAGAAGACCTCTACTTCTATCGTCTGATGATGGCGCTTCAGGCTCGGCAGATGTCTGGCCAAGAGATCGTCGACATCATCGGAGAACTCAAGGCTCACCTCGATGATGCCGACGCCGGCCCTGAAGAAGAGTTTGGGCCGGCTCTCGAACTGGCGGCTCGGCTCGCCGAGAAGGCGGTGGACCGGCCCTACTTGCGGCCGCTTCTCGTCTCTGTTTCCTTGTTTCTGGTCGTTTTGATTTCCGCCTTCATGTTCTACCGCGGTGTGACAGGGAGCGAAACAGCGATTCCATTGAATCTCGGGAGTGCGGGCGTCGTGTGGCTAGTCGCCCTCCACTTCGCGACACGGATTCTGCTGGAGGATTTCATCACGTTTGGAAGAGACTCCGACTACAGGCCAGGACCCGGACAAGCCAAGGTGGTGTCCATCCTGGTTGTCGGCGTCGTTGGAGCTACTGCTGTCGAAGCCTGGCTGCCCACAACCGAGATCTTTGACCCGTCGGTATGGTTGTCTGGCCTTTTGTTCGTCGTGTCGGCGAGCTGGGCGATATTCGAGGTGGAACGAGGGGCTCGGTTTCACCGTATTGACAGAGCGAATCCGCCAGAGCCTGCGCAAGGCCTCGTGGACCGGGTGACCGGGGTTCGGGGAATGGCCACCGGTATCCGGCTGGGCAGATCCATGAGCCGGGACTGGTCGAAGAAGCCCAAACCATGAGGACCGACCCATGAATCGTACGCTCTCCTTGTTCTACTCGAAAGACTTAGCTAAGCTAAGTCCATGACAGCCCATGTGGTGAACACACACGAAGCGAAGAGCCGGTTGTCGGAACTCATTCGAGAGGCTGAAGCGGGCCGTGACGTGATTATTGCTCGCAACGGCCACCCTGTGGCCAAGATCATCCCATGGCCTCCGCCTCGACCACCTCGAAAGTCGGGGGCTTGGACCGATCGGGTCGAGTACTCCACCGATGAGGTCGGGCCAGATGACGACGTGGCTGCACTGTTCGAGGAGTCCGCCCGCTCGGACCTGTCGTGAGGCTGCTGGTCGACAGCCATGTTGCGCTTTGGTGGCTCGGGGAGCATGCCTCGCTTGGAGCGAACTGCAAGGACCAGTTGGAGGCCGCCGACGAGGTGTACTTCTCGGCAGTGACGCCATGGGAGCTGGGGATCAAACGCGCCATCGGCAAGATCGTTTTTCCAGACGGGTTGGTCGCCGAGTTGCAGTCCGGGGGTTTCATGGAGTTGCCGATCACAGCCGTTCACGCCGAGTGGGCCCCTCGTCTCCCCCCTCATCATGGTGACCCATTCGATCGAATGCTCGTTGCACAAGCGCAACTCGAGTCGCTCGTATTCGTCACCGCCGATCACACGATCCGGCCAGACGATGTCGAAATCGTTGATGCTCGCCTGTGATTTGGGTGAGTATTCCTATGACCTGGCTGATTCGAGGTCGCGGCCTGCCGCGGCTAGTCGCGTCGTCACCCTTTTGATAGCCCACGACGCATAGCGTCTCGACAACAAGGAGGGCAGCGCTGTCAGAACGGTCACGAACTTGCCCCTTGGACCACGCCATGGTTCCAGGCCCACGCGCCTAGCCATCGATCGGTAGTGGAGATCGGTGAACAACAACATGAGCACTGCAGCCGCCCTTGCACCCGGTCGGCGACGGAGATCGACTTCTGCGTACAGACGCCGATACGACTGGGCCCTTGACAAGGCCAGACCGAGCAGGCGCTCTCGGACGTCGCGCACCACCGAAGCGCTGGGAGCGCCGAGGTGGGGGCGAAGCTTCGGGTCGTAAGCGATTCCCCGCGACAGATCCTTTTCGATATCGCGGGTGATGTTCGCGAGCTGAATCATCTCGGCGGTCGCGAGCGCATCGTCCGGCTCACTGGCGACCGACCCGGTGAGCAACTCGATGGCGAACAGAGCCGGGTAGCCGATGACGTTGCGGCAGTAGCGAAACAGTTGGGCATCGTCGATGAGTACACCCCCCTGGTCTTCAAAACGCTTGCTCGACCAGGCCATCCCCTCTGCCATGGACTCCACGAGGTTGGCGATCGCCAGCTGCTGGCCCGAAGTAAACGTGCTGTACACGGCGTCGACGAGATCGGCCTTTTGCACCAAGAGCAGGTGTAGACGGTCGCGGGCGTCGATGGCCAACGAGTCCGGAATCGGTGCCGGAAGTGCCCTCGGGGTCACCTTGAGGCGGGCCGCGCAGGCGCGCAGCGTCGCAGGACGTTCACTTTCGCAGGGGAGTAGGTCCTCGTAGGTATCGAGCATCCGGGCATAGAGGTAGGCCACTGCCGCGATCCTGGACTCCCTCCTGGGCAAGACGACGATGCTGGCGGCGAAGCTCCTGGCGGCGTGGGGAAGGATGGCCCAGACGAATCGTTCGGCGTCGGTTTCGTTTTCGAGTGCTTTGAGGTCGGGTCTGGAGCGTCGTGCGTTGAGTCCGCGCAGAACCATCGAGAAGCGTCGCAACATCTACGAAAGCTACCAGCAGGATCCGCGGCTTTTTGTCCTTGCCCGTGGTGGGCATTCACGTCGCGGGTCAAATGACGGGGCTCAGCGCCGAGAAGATCGCGATTCGAACCCGCGCCACAAGATGAATGCCGAGATCAGGACGGCGAGTCCTCCGCCCACTGCCCATCCTTGGGATCCGGTTTCCGAAGACTGGGTGGTTGGCTCCCCAACGCTTTCGGTGCTCGCTCCCTGGGCGGCCGCCGAAGGCTGAGCAGCCGAGGTTGTGACGACCTGGCCGGCATCGCCCTTTTCAGCGGGTTCCTCCCGATTGGGCGCGATCGCATCCAACGCAGAGGTCGTCCGCTGGGTCAACGTGCATGCATTGTCCTGAAACGGTGGGGATTGATTGAGAGGAAAAAAGACGTAGGTGCCCAGTTCGAAGTCGCGGTCGACGGATGTCTGCACGTCCTGTTCGTCTGGGCCGCCGTTGACAGTGACCACCGCGGGCATTTCAGGCCCCTTCCAAACTTCTTCCAGCTCAACGGTCGCAGTTCGATTCAGGTTGGTTAGTTCGACGACTCTGCCGATGAACACCACCTCGGCGCTCTCGTAGCCCGACTCGAGATCTGGGACTTCAACGCAGGAGGCCGACGCCGGCCGACCAGGGACTATGACCGTTGTCATGGCCACCAGCAAGACTGCAACCAAGCGGGTCACCGCGGCTCGATCATTGGTTCGTAACTGGGCTGGCAAAGTAGACTCCAGTGTTCAAGATCCGGGATCGACCACTTGTCAGACAATTTGACGGCCCCCGCCTGAAGGGGACCTGATCGTTTCCAACCGTCTGACGGCGCAGCTGTGCAACCGGTTCCCGAACGGGTGCTTGGTTTCCTGATAAGACCAGGGCCGAGCGTATCCAGACAAACGTCGGGGATGCGACAGATTGGAAAAGGTGTCGGGCCGTCCACTCGTTGGAGATGGTATGCGAACAAAACATTTGAAACTGGCGAGCATTTTGGTTGGGCTGGCTCTGGTGGCTGCGGCGTGCGGGAGCGACGGGAGCAATTCCAGCGAGCCTGAGGCCAATGCTGAAGTCGATGCCGAATCCACCACCACGGCTCGCGGCGGCGACGATCCCGTTCCGCCGACTGGTGAGGATGGCCTGCCAGAGGGACCCTCTGCGCTGGACGACCGGACCAATGAGGCATTCCCCGATCCACTGGTGGACCCAAACGACATTCTTTCCGGAGGCCCCCCACCTGACGGGATTCCTCCGATCGACAATCCCGTGTTTGTTTCGACCAGCGAGGCTGACGAGTGGCTCAATGACCCAGAGCCCATCCTGGTCGTCGATATCGATGGAGATGTTCGAGGGTATCCGATTCAGATCCTGATGTGGCACGAGATCGTCAACGACACGGTTGGCGGGCTTCCGCTGGCGGTGACCTACTGTCCGCTGTGCAACTCGGCAATCACCTTCGAGCGCACGGTTCGGGGAGTCGAGACGACCCTGGGGACGTCTGGCAGCCTCTATTTCGCGCACTTGGTGATGTACGACCGCGCTACCGAGTCGCTTTGGAATCAGCTAGACGGGCGGGCGGTGGTTGGCATGCTGACCGGCGAAAGACTCGAAGTTGTTCCGTCATCCACAGTGTCATGGGCCGATTTCAAAGAGTCAAGGCCTGATGCGGACGTGCTCGATCGCAACAGCACCGGTGCCAGTCGTCCATACGGAACGAACCCCTACACGGGTCTAGACGATCCCAACGGGCAACCCTTCTTGTTCAACGGTGAAATTGATGTCCGCGCCAAGGCGATGCAACGGGTCGTGGCCATCGAGACCGAGACCCAAGCGGTGGCCTGGTCCCTGGATGGCCTGGTCGAAGGCGAGGCTGCGGTGACCGTTGGCGAAATCGATGGCGACCCGCTTTCGATCTTCTGGAAGGCCGGCGAGTCGTCGGCTCTCGACCAATCAGACATAGCCGCCGGTCGGGACGTTGGTACTGTTGGGGTGTTCTCCTCCGTCCTCGACGGACAAAGTCTCACGTTCGCTGCGGATGGCCAGGGATTCGTCGACGAGGAGACCGGATCCACTTGGAACGTCTTTGGCGATGCGATCGAGGGCGAGTTGGCCGGTAGCGCTCTCGAGCCGATCACCTTCGTCCGAACTTTCTGGTTCTCGTGGGCGGCGTTTCGTCCTGGCACCGATTTGATCGAGGGCTGAGCTTCCTTCATCTCGGATTATATGAACATATGAACTTGCGTTCAGGTATGGATTCAGGTTACGGTTTCTGCCATGCCACCGGATTCGAATCTCGAGCGCCTGGTCGATCCTGAGCGGGTTGTAGCCGTCCGGGGAAGGATCCTGTCTTCAGACGACGCGGTCAAATTGGCGGAGCGATTTCAGCTGCTGGCGGATCCTGTTCGGTTGCGCATGGTTTACTCGCTCCTCGAGGCCGGCGAACTCAGTGTTGGCGACCTGGCCGCGGTGGTTGGATCATCGGAGTCTGGTACCAGCCACCAACTCCGCCAGCTGCGTCTCGCCGGACTGGTGCGCTCCCGCAAGGCAGGCAGGGTGGTCTACTACCGGGTGGCCGATACCCACGTCCGTCTGCTGCTGGACGTGGCCGTGGAGCACTACCTGCACGACCACGAAGACCGCTCGTGAGCGGAGATCATCAGCACACCTCGGTTCGGGCCGGGGCCAGGCATATCAAGGCGCTTTACATTGCTTTCGGGCTGGTTGTCGTTTTTATGGTGGTGGAGGTCATTGCGGGGTTCGTGACCGGGTCACTGGCGTTGCTCTCAGACGCCGGTCACATGGCCACAGATGCGATCGGCCTTGGAATGGCGTTGGCGGCCATCTCCGCAGCCAACAAGGCGAGAACCGGAGGTCACCGTACCTACGGTCTGTACCGGCTGGAGATCCTCGCTGCGCTGGCCAACGCGGTGCTGCTGTTCGGCGTCGCAGGCTACGTCTTGTTCGAGGCATCGCGACGTTTCAGCGACCCGCCGGAGGTCCTATCCGGGCCGATGTTGATCGTTGCCGTTCTCGGACTGATCGTCAACATCATCGGCTGGCAGCTGTTGCGCGAAGGTGCGAAGGAGTCGATCAACCTCGAAGGAGCGTTTCTCGAGGTCATCGCAGATCTCATCGGGTCGGTCGGTGTGATACTTGCGGCCCTCATCATCCGATACACCGGTTGGGCGTATGCCGATCCGCTTTTTGGCGCCGCCATCGGGCTTTTCATTCTGCCCAGAGCGTGGAGACTGGGGCGGCGTGCCCTACGGGTATTGGTGCAGGCGGCTCCAGAAGGCATGGACCTGGATCAACTGCGAGAGCGTCTTGCCGCAGTGCCTGGCGTCAGCGACATCCACGACCTCCATGTGTGGACTCTCACTTCCGAGATGGATGTTGCGACGGTCCACCTCGTCACAGCTGCCGGTGCCGATCCGCATCCCACTCTTGATCGAGCCAGGAGCCTGCTCGAAGACGAATACGGGATCAGCCATGCGACCCTCCAAGTAGAGCCCGATACGCATGAGGGTTGCGCGGAAGTCACTTGGTGAGAGGGAACGCCGATGCCTAGTCTCGGTCTGCATGCCTTGCTGACCAGGTGAAAGACGGCAAGGATCGTACGCCGCCAGGTGATCGCCAGGGCCGATCTTGGGACCGGGTTTGGTCGATCGGTCTCGTTCTGGGCCTGCTGGTCAGCGCCTGCTCGGCACCCGCGCCGACTCAGGAAGTGACTTCGACGAGCGCCACTACCGGCTTACCGCTGACGACCGCTGTCTCCCCAGCGACCTCGGTTGTGGCAGTTGAACATTTGCCCACCCAAACCGTGATCGTGAGACCCGACCCGGATCCACCGGCATCGGGGCGAGCCCCTGAGGATGGTGAACAGGGTATCGTGGTGGCTGCTCTGGGAGGAATGCCCTATGCGGGCGTCCCCGGAGGAGAAGTGATCGGGATTGCTCGTGAGGGCCTGGTATTTGGAGTCGAGGAGCGCTCCGGAGACTGGTTTGGCCTCCGAGACCAGTGCGACTCGCGGATTTGGGCGGCATCAGACGGGTTGGCCTTCACGCCGCGCAACACCTTCGGCGAGCCAGGCAGGCTGGCGATGGAAGACGCGGTTGTCGTAGTCGATCCGGGTCACGGTGGGCCAAACACCGGAGCGACAGGCAACTCCGGCCTTGCCGAACCCGCCGTCAACCTGGATATCGCGAGGCGAGTTCGCGATCTGTTGTCTGTACCCCACTCAATCGATTGGGAGACCGGCGAGGTTGGCGCAGGCAATTCGGTCCCTCCCGTCAAGGTGGTGTGGGTTACGCGAGTAGAGGGTCCTCCTGGAGCAGACATCGACAGTGGACTTACCTACCGGGCGACGTTGGCAACGATGGCGGGGGCTCACGCTCTCGTCAGCATTCACAACAACGCCGATCCTGACGGGTCGTTCGTTGGGCCGGGTAGTGAGGCGTTTTATCAGATCGCCGATCAGCAGTCCAGGCGTTTGGCCGGGCTGATCGTTGAGGAGTTCAGACGAGGGTTCGCAGTATTCGACATCGACTGGGTAGGTGACACCGACGCCGGGGCCAAATATCGGTTGCGATCGGACGGGATCAGGGACTACTACGGCTTGCTGCGGGGATCTGGAGTTCCTTCAGTGATCGCCGAGGGAGCATTCATCTCGAACCCGGATGAGGAAGATCTCTTGGCTACCCCCGAGTTCCGCCAGGCCTACGCTCTGGCCGTCTATCGAGCCCTGGTACGGTTCTTGACCACCGAGGATCCCGGCTCGGGGTTCACCGAGCCGTACCCGAGAACGTTGCAGGCCGGATCTGGTGCTCCTGGTCCAGGGTGCGTCGTCCCTCAACAGCCGTGACCATTTAGCAATAGTCACTCTGGGTGCTTAAGAAAACCACCTAGAGTGGCCGATCTTCAATCCTATGGTGGAGTTCAGGCGCGTGGCGCGCGCCGCAGTCTCGGTAGTAGATCGGAAGAGCGTCGTGTAGGGAAAGAGTGTAGATCTCGGTGGTCGCCGTAGCATTAAAAAAAAAACACAATAAACAAAAAAAAAAAAAACACAATACACATAAACAGTCAGCGATCACATATTCTGTT